>CAZNYR010000020.1:18779-45835 GCA_964577275.1 uncultured Cytophagales bacterium
GGGGGTATGGTTAATGGACTTTTGACCATGAGAGGGGCTTGGGATAGGGTTAGAGAAGATGCTATCCTCAAATTTATGGTCGTAGCACTGACAGGCTACGGAATGGCAACCTTTGAAGGACCTTTGCTGTCTTTGAAAAATGTAAACGCACTCGGACATTATACCGATTGGATTGTGGCTCACGTACACATTGGCGGTCTGGCTTGGAACGGGTTTCTGACTTTTGGGATTCTTTACTGGCTGATTCCCAGAATGTTCAATACAAAATTGTTCTCACCAAAATTGGCAAATGTCCATTTCTGGATTGGTACATTAGGAATTTTATTTTATGCGATTCCGATGTATTGGGCTGGATTTACGCAAGGTTTGATGTGGAAACAGTTTAATGCCGATGGAATGTTGCAATATCCTGACTTTTTGGAAACTGTTATCCGAATTGTTCCGATGTATGCTTTGCGGGCTTTTGGTGGACTTTTGTATTTATCTGGCGCAATTTTGATGGTTTATAACTTGATGAAAACCATCGGAAAAGGCACATTCGTAGCCAACGAAAGCGTACAAGCTCCAGCCCGTGAACATCACGCCGAAGAAAACGAGTTTTGGCATCGTGTCTTGGAGCGTAAACCAATGATTATGTTGGTGTTAGCGGCATTATTGATTATTGCAGGTTCATTAAGTGAATTGATGCCTACGATGTTAGTCAAATCGAATGTTCCCAAAATCGAAAGCGTCAAACCTTATTCGCCATTAGAATTGCAGGGACGTGATATTTATATCCGAGAGGGTTGTAATGTATGTCATTCTCAAATGATTAGACCTTTCCGAAACGAAACCGAACGCTACGGAGAATATTCAAAAGCGGGCGAATTTGTGTATGATTATCCGTTTTTGTGGGGTTCAAAACGAACAGGTCCTGATTTGCACCGAGTGGGCGGAAAATATCCCGATTCTTGGCACTATAATCATATGTTAGACCCGACCTCGACTTCGGATGGTTCGATTATGCCACCGTATCCATGGTTGTTTGATAATACCTTGGATAACAGTGATTTAGCCTCAAAAATTTCCGTACTACAAACGCTGGGCGTGCCGTATGCCGAAGGATACGGCGAAGCACAAGCGCAGAAAGATTTGGACAAACAAGCCCAGATTGTCGTAAAAAATCTCAAAGAGGCGGACATCGAAATCGAAAAAGATAAAGAAATTATTGCCGTAATCGCTTATTTACAGCGACTCGGAACAGATATTAAGGCGAATAATCCAGAATAGGCGTTGTAGCCTCCAAAACTCTGTGAAAAACTCATTTTTGTTTAATGTGTCTTGATGTGTGCAGTTATCTGTTTATCCCTGATAATCAGATAACTTACGACACATCCCAATTCAAATAATGCGTATCAAGTTGTTGTGTAGTGAATCTGTTTATTTGCTCATTATTTGCCTCCCCAAAGGGAGATTCTAATTTATTTTAATACATCGTTGAAAAATCTCAATATTCACTGCTCTGTACTCAATATTAATAAAAACATGAAACAGAACGTATTACAATCCATTGATGGCGTAGAAATTTTCCCAATTATTGGTTTAATTATATTTTTTGGTGTGTTTATGTATGCCATAATTGAAATCATGCGGGCTGATAAATCTCATATTCGACAGATGTCGGAAATGCCTTTAGACCTCGATACGAGTCTTGAAAATGAAAACCCAAATCCACAATAAAAAAATGAATTATGAAGTACCTAAAAATATCTCTGGGATTTTGCTTGGCGTTCTGGATGAGCCTTGCCAGTTTTGCCCAAGACGAAAGCGGAGCAGGAAAACAGCTTTTTGACCAAAACTGTAAGACCTGTCATACGATTGGCGAAAAAGTTATCGGTCCCAATTTGGAGGGCGTAACCACCAGACGTTCAGAAGAATGGATTACAAATTTTGTGAAAAATTCTGCCAAAATGATTGCTGATGGTGATGAACAAGCCGTCAAAATTTGGGAAGAATTTGGTAAAACCGAAATGACAGCCTTTGAAGGTGTACTTTCTGATGATGAAATTGGTTCTTTGGTAGCTTATTTGAAAGTTGCCAAACCCGAAGCCAAAGTGATGGAAACACCAAAAAATGACCCCATAACCACCGTTACTGCAAAGGCAGAAGAAGAATGGAGTTTGGCTAATTTTATGAACAAACTCAAGGGTGAAGAAATCATATTTTTGGCACTGTTTGTCTTTTTGGTTGCTACGGTGGCGAGTGTGATGCTGGTCATTATGCTTCAGTTGGCACAAATTATTCAGCAGATGCAACCCGAAAAAATTGAAAATAAAGGCTTGATTTTCAGATTTTTAGAATTAGTTACGTTCCAAAATGTACAATTATTTACGGGTGTAAATCGGGACGAAGAAATACCCGGACACGACCATGACGGAATTACTGAATTGGATAACACCATGCCGCCTTGGCTGGCGTATTTCTTCTACATCACGATTATTTTTGCGGCAGTGTATTTGGTAAATTATCGAGTATTGGAAACCGGAGAAACGGGCGCACAAGAATACGAGGCGGAAATGGCGCAGGCGGCATTAATATACAAAGATGCCATCAAAGTCAAAGTCGAATTATTGACCGACAAAGGCGCACTGGAATCGGGCAAAGAAATTTATTTACAAAGCTGTGCTTCTTGCCATAAGGATTTGGGCGAAGGTGGAATCGGTCCTAATCTGACGGACGAATACTGGTTGCACGGCGGAAAAATGGATGCCATTTTCAATACCATCCGAAGTGGCGTTCCTGCCAAAGGCATGATTGCTTGGAAAGGCAAACTATCTGACCAACAGATACTTGAGGTTTCCAGTTTTGTCAAATCATTGCAGGGAACAAATCCCCCGAATGCCAAAGCAGCGCAAGGCGACAAAGAATAATCATTGTTTCATATTTTTTTGTTTAGAACTCTCATAAAATGCGTATTTTATGGGAGTTTTTTTATGAGGCATTTTATACTACATTTTTTGTACTTTCACTTTTCATAGCGTAGTTTACACAATTTGATACGCCATTCTAAATTTTTAGACATCGGTGCTACAAAAATGAATTTATCATTATAATCTTGGTGTAACTTAATTAGTTATCAAATTGTTAATCTATTTTGATAATGTTTGGTCAGTACCAAGAAAAATATAAATATATAATTTATCTAAAAACTTACATCTGTTGTATTATTTTTAAGAAATTTAAAAAATATGAAAAATACGATGAAATATAGTGTCAATGAACATGGATACTATGGAAACTTTGGCGGGGCTTATATTCCTGAAATGCTTTATGCAAATGTTGAGGAGCTACGAACCCAATATTTGGACATTATGAATGAGCCTGCTTTCCAAAAAGAGTTTCGGCAATTACTGAAAGATTACGTTGGAAGACCTACGCCCTTGTATTTTGCCACCCGATTATCGGAAAAGTACAAAACCAATATCTATCTGAAACGAGAAGATTTGAATCATACGGGAGCGCACAAAATCAATAATACGATTGGACAGATTTTGGTCGCCAAACGACTGGGAAAACACCGAATTATTGCCGAAACGGGCGCAGGACAGCACGGCGTGGCAACCGCCACAGTGTGTGCTTTGGCAGGTTTAGAATGTGTGGTTCATATGGGCAGATTGGACATTGAACGCCAAGCCCCGAACGTATCCAGAATGCGAATGTTAGGTGCAAAAGTGGTGCCTGCGCTTTCGGGAAGTCAGACGCTCAAAGATGCTACAAATGAGGCAATTAGAGACTGGATTAACAACCCGAATGATACGCATTATATTATCGGTTCGGTAGTCGGACCGCATCCGTATCCTGATATGGTGGCTCGTTTTCAGGCAGTTATCAGCGAAGAAATGAAAAAACAGCTCCTCGAAAAAACAGGAAATGAGAATCCTGATTACATTATCGCCTGCGTGGGTGGCGGAAGTAATGCCGCTGGAGCTTTTTATCATTTCCTTGAAAATGAGGAAGTTAAGTTGATTGCCGTAGAAGCCGCTGGACTCGGAATTGATACGGGAGAAACCGCCGCCACCAGCGTTCTGGGAACGCCGGGCGTATTGCACGGAAGTAAAATTTTAGTCATGCAAACCGAAGATGGGCAGGTCATCGAACCCTATTCGATTTCGGCAGGATTGGATTATCCGGGCGTAGGTCCCTTGTATGGACATCTGAAAGAAACGGCGCGCGCCCAATTTATTTCCGTAACCGATGATCAAGCCCTCAAATCAGCTTATGAACTTAGCCAAATCGAAGGAATTATACCCGCTTTGGAAACCGCTCATGCTTTTGCAGTTCTTGAAAAAATACAATTTGAACCTCATCAAAATATTGTCATTAATCTTTCAGGAAGAGGCGATAAAGACTTAGAAACTTACATCAAACATTTACCTCGTTTTGTGAACGAAAAATAAATACTAAAATGAATAGATTAGATAGGCTTTTTGAGTCGAAAAATAAAAATATTTTATCCATTTATTTCACGGCTGGATACCCAAATCTGACTGATACCCAACAAGTTATCAAAATACTGGACGAGGCAGGCGTGGATATGTTAGAAATCGGAATGCCTTATTCTGATTCGATGGTTGATGGTACAACAATTCAGAACAGTAATACCAAAGCATTAGCTAACGGCATGAGTTTGAGGGTGTTATTTGAACAACTCCAAAGCATCCGACAACTGACCCAAATGCCTTTGGTCATGATGGGTTATGTTAATCAAGTGATGCAATATGGTATCGAAAATTTTTGTGCCAAATGTTATCAAATTGGTATTGATGGCGTGATTATTCCTGACATTCCGCTCTTTGAATACGAAACGGAATACAAACCACTTTTTGAAAAATATGCCCTTTATAACGTATTTTTGATTACGCCACAGACCTCCGACCAGCGCATCAAACAATTTGACCAAGCGGCACAAGGCTTTTTATATGTCGTTTCTTCGGCTTCGACAACGGGCGCAAAAGCTGACATTCAAACCGACCAAGAGGCTTATTTTCAGCGACTTGAGGCTCTAAATCTCAAAAATCCGCGCCTCATTGGTTTTGGTATTTCGGATAACACGACCTTCAAAAAAGCCTGCCAATACGCCAACGGTGCCATTATCGGAAGCGCATTTGTCAAGGTATTGGGACAAAAAGGCGATTTGAAAGAGAATATTACGGATTTTGTACAAAAAATCTTGAAATAATAATGACCTGATAATCAAATCTTTAGACCTTCATGGTACTTTAATTGCTATGAAGGTTAAAATTAGTTATCAAAGTGCGTGTTTATCATTTTTTATGATGAAAAATTATTTCTTATACCTTGATAATCAGCAAATTAACAAACCCTTATACGATGCCTGTATCTACCAATCCGTGCAATCAAATCTCTATGGATGCTCATGGTATTTGGACATCGTTTCGCCAAATTGGAGCGCACTAATTTATGGAAATTCGCAAGAATATCAGGCAGTGATGCCCTTGCCGATTCGTCAAAAATTAGGTTTTGACTATATTTTGCAGCCACTTTTTTGCCAACAGCTTGGAATTTATACCAAAATTTATTTGGATAAAAAATTACACGAAAATTTCATAAAAATTCTTTATGATAAAATTCCTTACACAGGAAAATACGTTCTGAATGTACACAATTCTAACCTTCAATTTCCAAAAATTGAAGCGCAAATTTTTTATACGCATCACGTAGATTTATCAAAGCCTTATACAGAAATTTATCAAAATTACAGTAGCGACCGAAAAATAAATCTGAAACGAGCTAAAAAATCAAATCAACAAATCATTGAAAATCAAATTATTGAACCATTAATTCAGATTTTTAGAGAAAATACGGCGCACAAAATACAGGGCGGAGTTCACGAATCAGCGTATGATTTATTACGCCAAATTTACAGCGAATTATATCGCAGAAACTTAGTGCAATTATTTTATACGCAGGAAAATCATGAAATTACTTCGGGCGTGATGCTTGCCAAACATCAAAATGATTTGATTTATTTATTTAATGCAGGAAAAAGTACATTCCGAAAAAATAATGGAAGAACATTGATTTTGGATAAAATATTTCAAAAATATGCGGAAACAAACCTTATTTTTGATTTTGAAAGCCCAAGCGTGCGAAAAATTGCAACTTTTTATGAGAGCTTTGGAGCAAAACCCGTGCCTTTTTATCAAATTCGATACAATCACTTACCTTGTTGGGTAAGAACTTTGCAAAAAGTCAAAAAAAACTACCGAAAATTTCGTTTTAGGCAAAACTTTCGGTAGTTTTTTATTGCTTCCTCAAAAACGCAGAATTACCAAATAGTAATTAAGTTTCCTTCATCTCGCCGCATAGCACCTTGTTTGATGCGAAATGCGCCAAAAAAGGCTGGCATATTTGACAAAACACCAATGACCCGATATTGTCCGGGCGAATGTGGGTCGGTTTTTACACGCTCCAGCATGACTTCGGGGCGATATTTTCCGCGCCAAATTTGAGCAAAACCAATAAAAAAGCGTTGTTCTGGCGTTAAACCGCCGATATTTTTTTGCCGTCCATTTTTTTCAAAAGACCGTTGCAAGGCATCAAACGAAATGGTCAAACCGCCCAAATCGGCAATATTTTCGCCTAAGGTAAGTTGCCCATTGACAGGCACGGTATCCAAGACATTATATTCATTATATTGCTGAACCATTTGGTCGGCTCGTTTCTCAAACTGCTGACGGTCAGCGGGTTTCCACCATATTCGGAGATTGCCTTGTGCATCATATTGGCTTCCGCTATTATCAAAACCGTGTGTAATTTCGTGTCCGATAACTGCCCCGATGCCGCCATAATTTAAGGCATCATCGGCTTTAAAATCAAAAAATGGCGGTTGCAAAATTCCGGCAGGAAAAACGATTTCGTTTCGGGCTGGACTATAATAAGCGTTTACGGTGGGCGGTGTCATGCCCCATTCGTTAGGGTCAACTTCCTTGCCAATTTTTGCCATATTTCGTTGATGCTCAAGTGCTTGCACGCGTCGGATATTTCCCAGAAAGTCATCAGCTTTGATATCGAGCATCGAATAATCTTCCCATTTATCGGGATAACCAATTTTGTAGCGAATCGCCTTGAGTTTGGTCAGGGCTTCGGCTTTAGTTTCATCGCTCATCCAATCCAAATTTTTGATACGCACCGCAAATGCCTCACGGATATTTTCAATCATTTTGCTCATGCGTGCTTTGGCTTCTGGCGGAAAGGCTTTCGCCACATAAAGCTGTCCCAAAGGTTCGCCAATATTTCCATTAATGGTGCGCTGAATGCGTTTCCAACGAGGTTTCATTTCGGGAACGCCTCGCAAAATGGTGCTGTGAAATCGGAAATCTTCGTTTACAAGTTCAGTATTTAAATAATTTGCCGAACTGGTGAGTACACGCCATTTCAAATACACTTTCCAATTTTCGACTGAATAATCGCCCAACATTCTATCGAGCATTGAAAGAAATTCTGGCTGCCCAACTATCACATAATCAGCTTGTTGTGCGCCAACAGCTTTCAAAAAATCTGCCCATTTGATATAAAAAGTCATCTGTTCTAATTCCTCCAAGGTGCGTTTATTGTAGCGTTTGGCTGGCTCACGAGTCTGAACGGGCGTGCGTTGTGCCTCTGCCAATCTTTTTTCCATTTCAAGGATTAATTTGGCGTGCGTTTGAGCTGTTTTTGTATCTGTTCCTGTGAGTTCAAACATTTTTTGGGCGTGTCCGACAAATTCCTCTCGAATTTTGGCAAATCGTTCATTTTCTTCCAAATAATACGACCGACTTGGCAAACTCAAGCCACCTTGCCAAATGTGTGCCGCATTAATTTGACTATTTTTCACATCAGGACTGACATAAAAATAAAACGGCGTGCCAATTCCCATTTTCATGTGGCGAGCAAAGGTTTCGACAACCTGAGCGGTCGTTTCCAATTTGTTAAGTTGCTCTAATTCAGGCTTTAAGGGTTCAAAACCTAATGTTTCGAGCCGAGCCGTATCCATTCCAGCGGCATAAAAATCCCGAACTAATTGCCAATTTGAACCTTTTTGGGCATCCGATTTCTTTTGTGATTCCAGCAAAATATCCTTCAAGATGGCTTCATTTCGTTCCAAAACTTCATTAAAACTGCCCCAACGTGATTCAGAATCGGGGATTTTGGCGGATTTGAGCCATTTGCCATTCACATATTTGTAAAAATCATCGGCGGGATTCACGGATTCATCCAACGATTTTTTCGTGATTTTTTGGGCAACTGCCGAAAACTGAATCCCGAACAGAGCCAACAAAATACAAAATAAGGGTGCGTTAAAAATTCTCATGTGTTTTTTTGATTTGTTACGAAAAACGAAAACACAAAAATAGAGTTTTGTTTAAGTTTACTTCAGACAAACCCAATAAATACAGAAAAAATGTTAAAATGTTGTTTTCTAAAATAAATTTTTGGCATCCTATTTTTATGCGTAACTTTGCGCCGTATTTCAGAAATAAATATCTGTAAATGAAAGACTTACGAATTATTTTTATGGGAACGCCCGAATTTGCGGTGCCGTCACTCCAAATTCTGCTGGAACACAAATTCAATGTCGTGGCAGTCATTACCGCTCCCGATAAGTCCGCAGGGCGAGGCAAAAAATTACAGCAATCTGCCGTCAAAATCTGTGCTTTGCGCCATAATATCCCTATTTTACAACCTACAAACCTGAAAAATCCAGAATTTCAGGCAGAATTACGCACTTTTGAGGCGAATTTACAGATAGTTGTGGCGTTTCGGATGTTGCCTGAAGCCATCTGGAATATGCCTGAAATTGGTACATTTAATTTACACGCTTCACTATTGCCCGCCTATCGAGGGGCTGCGCCAATTCATTGGGCGATAATTCAGGGCGAAAAAGAAACGGGCGTAACGACATTTTTTCTCAAACACGAAATTGATACGGGCAAAATTATTTTTCAGGAAAAAGAACCCATCCACGAAAATGATTCGGTCGGCACACTTTATGAACGGCTAATGCACAAGGGCGCAAAATTGGTATTGAAAACTTGTCAGAAAATTCAACAACAAGATTATCAAACTCATAATCAGCAACTTACGCCAGAATTATTAGCCAAAAAAGCACCCAAAATTTTTCGAGAAACGTGTCAAATTCAGTTTGACCAACCTGCCCAAAAAGTACGGGATTTTATCAGAGGATTATCGCCACATCCTGCCGCATGGACAACTTTGCAGGATAAACTTTGTAAAATTTATGAAGTCGATGCTACGATACAACCTACTGAAAATCAGGCGGGTACATGGCAGACAGACGATAAAACCTATCTTCGGTTTTTTACGATGGATGGTTATGTCGATGTATTAGAATTGCAGATACAAGGACGGAAACGCATGAAAATTCAAGATTTCTTACGTGGTACGAAATTATAAAATTTTGAATATAAGCCAAGAAACTTGCAAATACAAACCTGTCAATACCTGTTAAGATAGCTCTGAAAAATGCACTTTATTGGTTTCGTCTGCAAATCAGATTTCATCATTCCAAAAATATAATTGTATTACCCCAACCCAAGTGTCGTGCAATATTTTTATATTGGAAGCAGTTAAATATGTAATGTTTCAAACAAAAATTATCAAATTTATGAAAAAGTTAGTTTTATTCATGGTGGGATTTTATTCCCTCACGACCCTTATGGCGCAAGACGTATATTATACCAAAACGGGTACGGCTCGATTTTTTTCGTCTGCTCCTTTGGAAGATATCGAAGCGACTTCTAAGAAAGCAATTTCATTTTTGAACCTAAAAACGGGCGAAGTGCAGTTTAAGATTTCGATGAAAAGTTTTGCTTTTGACAAGGCATTGATGCAAGAGCATTTTAACGAAAATTATGTCGAGTCGGATAAATTTCCGAATGCCACGCTCAAAGGCAAAATCACTAATATTTTGACTTTCGACCGAACGAAAAAAGTGCCACAAACCTTTGATATTCAGGGAGATTTGACGATTCATGGCGTTACGAAAAAAATCAAAACTTCGTGTACTTTGCAGCCCGATAACAAGCAAATTAGGGGCAAATCTAAATTTATGATTCAGGTGGCTGACCATGATATTGAAATTCCAAAAATCGTTTTTCAGAATATTGCCGAGCAGGTCGAAGTAACGATAGAGGTGATGTACCAGATTTATCAAAAATAAAATTTTATATGCCATAAAAATCGCCTTTCCAGTCTTGGATGCGCTCTTTGATTTGTTCGGCAGTTAATTTATCTTCGGCAGATTTGATAGTTAAGTCTTCTAATTCGTTATCCGAAGCATAATTCAGGGCAGTAATTTGCGCTAATGTAAGTTTTTGTTCTAATTCTTCAAAATTATTTCCCGTTACTTCTTTGTAACGCATCCGTAATTCTGCCCGAATGAGTCGGTTTTGTAAGATAACGGCGTAGGTTCGGACTTTCAGCACGCCCAAACTGATTAATAGCCCAACTAGCATATAATAAATGCCTTCAACCAGTTCTTTTTCAAAAGCCAAAAAGACCGATAACCCTAAGATAATCAGGGCTAAAGGCATCATCAAATAATGATAAATCGGGTCGGTTCGTTTATGATTTTTGTAAGATTGTTCTTTCTTCATATATATCCCAAAAATTATGTTTTTGGTAGATAGGGTACACTTTTCAATGCCCAAATTAAAAAATTAATTGTTTACAAAAACAGTTTTAAGGCAAATTTTTTATTTTTTAATCATTCATTCGGTACTAATTGAATGATACCTGATGTATGGTTTAACCAAAAATCATGCGTAATTTTGTTTTATGTTGGATAAATTAGCAGTAAAATCAATTCGTATCATCAAATTTAGAATTCATGTTTGGCATCACCTCGAAGACTCGAAATTTATGGAAAATAGTTTATATCATATTGATTATCAGTTCATTAACAAATTGTCAAACATCACAAATGCCTGTCAAAAAGGAAGAGAATTTTGCATTTCGGATTGCGGGACATTGGTACAAAACGACACTTTTCCCAAAGTCCGACCCCATGATTTTGGAGTTTGATTCGGCTGGAAATTACAAATGTTTTGATTTTCGGAATGGCAGGCAATTTTCTGAATTTTCGATTGAAAATGGAATATTATATACTGATATTCAGCGATTTAAAATTCATAAAATGACTTCAGATTCATTGGTTTTAGCGCATCTCGATGCGCCAGACCGCAGAGTTTGTTATACCTCAAAAAATCCTGCTCATCTCAAAAGTGCGGAAAAAAATATTTTTATGTTATTGCCTGCTTTGTATGCGCCTACGGTCGAACTTCGAGTCCGAAAAATCATAGAACTATTTGATAATGAAGATTTTATCACAAACGAAACCGTATTTTTTTTGGCAGGAGTTAATCCATACCCAGAACCCGATGAGCGAAATGATGCACCCTTACAACGTGAAGTTCTGGCAAATGTCAAGTCGATTCAAAAGATTGAAAATGAGTTTGTTGTGCATTTCAGAAACCAAGAAAATCTCCGCTTGAAGTTGCCGATTTACGAAAATCAGTCCAGAAATGCTCGACAAAAAGCGGTTTTTGATTTGTTAATCAAGACCAATACCAAAGCCCTCATTGTGCCACAAAAAAACGGGAGCGTTCGTATTGATATTGAGGGCATTAAGGTCGGGAAAGGGTTTCTGAAAATGAATATTCCTACTTTTACGGTCGAAGGCGACATGGGGAAAGTTTTGGGTGTGAAGTTTTCTTTGTTACGGCGATAGATTTATGGTCATAAAATTTGATATTTATTATAAAATCTGACAAAATATAATATTAAAATATTTTTAATTATTTAACAAATTGATAAAATCGGAAAAAATTATTTTAGGTGTGGACCCCGGAACAGTGATTATGGGATATGGAATTTTAAAAACATTTGGAAATCAGGTAGATGTATTGCAATATGGTGTGATTCACTTGCAAAAATATGGCAATCATGCGTTGAAACTAAAAAAAATATTTGAACGAATTACAAGCATCCTTGATGAATTTCATCCTGACGAAATGGCATTGGAAGCTCCTTTTTATGGCAAAAACGTACAAGCGATGCTCAAATTAGGAAGGGCGCAAGGTGTGGCGATGGCGGCGGCTCTTTCGCGCGAAATTCCTATTGTTGAATATGCGCCAAAAAAGGTCAAACAATCCGTTACGGGCAATGGAAATGCGTCCAAACAGCAAGTGGCAGGAATGCTCACGAAACAACTGAAAATCAGGGAGGAAGTCGAATTTTTTGATGCTACTGATGCTTTGGCGGTGGCGTTATGTCATCATTTTCGGCGAGAAGTGGGAGGTGCGGGAACAGGCAAAAGTTGGTCATCATTTCTGAAAGAAAATCCACACAAAGACATTACCAAAAAATAGTAATAAATCAAGAAATAAAGTTAATATTATGGGTTATATTTCGGAGCATACAGTACGACAAATTCGGGAAAGTGCCGATATTTTGGAAGTGGTTGGCGATTTTGTTTCGCTCAAGCAAAAGGGACAAAATTGGTGGGCATTATCGCCTTTTACCGATGAAAAAACCCCTTCATTTTCCGTCAATCCTTCCAGAAATATTTTCAAATGTTTTAGCACTGGAATTGGTGGGGATTCGGTCAGATTTATGATGGAAGTTGAAAAATTGACGTATCCCGAAGCCCTCCGTTATTTGGCGCATAAATATGGCATTGAAATTGACGAAGAGGAGATTTCGGATGAGGATAAAGCCCAACAAACGCAGCGCGAAAGTTTATTGATTGTCATGGAATTTGCCCGAAAATATTTCCAAAATTTATTGAAAAATGACAAAGAAGAAGGGTATCCGTTGGGAATGTCTTATTTTAGGGAGCGTGGTTTTAGTCCCGAAACGATTGAAATTTTTAGTTTGGGTTATTCAAAAGAGGCATGGCAAAACTTTGAAAATGAGGCACTTAAAGCAAGATATTCAAAAGAAAATTTAGAATTAGCGGGTTTAATTATTCGGAATGAAGAAAAGAATTCGACTTATGACCGTTTTCGGGGGCGAGTCATGTTTCCGATTCGAGATTTGGCGGGAAAAACGATTGCTTTCGGCGCGCGCACTCTAAAAAAAGATGAAAAGCCAAAATATATTAATTCGCCTCAAACCCTAATTTATGATAAAAGTAATGTACTTTATGGTATTTTTGAGGCAAAAAATCACATCCGTAATAAAAATAATTGTTTTCTGACAGAAGGTTATACGGATGTCATTTCATTGTATCAAAATGGGGTTCAAAATGTGGTGGCTTCTTCGGGGACATCCTTGACGACCAATCAAATCAAACTCATTAAACGATTCACCGAAAATGTAACCGTTTTGTACGATGGTGATAGTGCAGGTATCAAGGCTTCGTTGCGAGGAATTGATATGCTTTTGGCAGAAAATTTGAATGTTAAAATTGTACTTTTCCCAGATGGCGAAGACCCCGATAGTTATGCCAAAAAGATAGGAAAGCATGAATTTTTGGAATTTTTAGCGCAAAATCAACAGGATTTCATCACGTTTAAGACGGAATTATACCTAAAAAATGCACAAAATGACCCGCTGAAACGTGCTGAAGCGATTCGGGAAATTGTGGGTTCAATTTCAAAAATTGGCGATAATATTAAAAGAAATGTGTTTTTTCAGAAGTGTGCTGAACTTTTGAACGTATCCGAGTCGATGTTGGTGGAGGAGAGCAATCAGATTTTGATTCGGGAAAAACAGCGCAAACAAAAACAACAGGAGCTGGAGCAGAAACGCCAAGCCAATCTTGGAAAAGTACAAAACGATACGTTGCCGATTTTGAGGGATGAATTGCCTGCTGATGCCCTGATTCCGCCTGATATTTTATATGAAAATGAGGGCGAATTTTATGATTTTTTACCGCCTGATGTTTCCTTACCGCCTGCGGATTTATCACCTGAAGTTTTGGATTTAAAGTCTTATGTATCAGGAGATACTAAAGAAATTATTGCCAACTGGGAAAGGGAAATTATCCGTATTTTATTGATGTATGGGCATGAGATTTTAGAGGGCAAAGTGAAGGTCTGGGAATATTTATTTTCAGAAACCGAAGAGTTAGAATTTCAAGTGCCAATTTATCAAAAAATCTTGAAAATATACAAAACAAAATTAGAGGATGGACTTGAAATTGATGCTGATTATTTGATTCGGACTGGTACACCCGAAATCGTTGAGGTGGTAAGTAATATGACTACGGAGCGGTTTTCGGTCAGTAAAAATTGGTTTGACAAACACGCAATTTATGTGCCACAGGAACAAGAATTATTGTCTGAAAATTTATTTAAAGATATTTTGAATCGTAAACACTTGATGATTAGTGCGTTGATTAAGGAAAATAGTAAAAAATTAGAACAAAGTTTATCCTCCGAAGAGGAAGATAAGATTCTTAAAATTCATATCGAATTGCAGGCAACGCAACGAGAAATTACCGATAAATTGGGCAAGGTGGTGAATAATTTTCAATAATTTGGCTATATGTATGCTATATGTATGAATGCGCTATAAAATGCGATGGAATCATTTGAAGACAAAACCAGCAAAGAGTTTTTTACGTTTAAATCAGGATAAAAGTTGTACATTTTTTGGAAAAATTGCCTTTTTGTGCTTGTAATTTCAAGTTTTCGGATAGAATTTGTGTACCGAATATAAAATGACTATTTTGGACGTTCTATCAGGATTAATACGCTCCTAACACATTCAGAATCAAAATATTAATAAATGATGAGTTCTAAAATCAAAAAAATACTTGCCGCGTGCAGTTTGTTTCTTTTTCTGGGCGCAAATACACCGCCTCGTAATGAAGTGGATAAAAATATGCTTTTGATGAAGGTTTTGATGTATGCACTTCAGAATCATTACGATACGAAGCCGATTGATGATGAGTTTTCAAAGAATGCTTTTATGTTGTATATCAATGATTTAGACCCTTCGAAGCGTTTTTTGACACAAGACGATGTCGATAAGATGAGAAAGCATCAGTATATGATTGATAATGAGGCAAATGAAGGAACGTATCAGTTTTTTGATATGAGTGCCAAAATTATTGAAAAACGTATTCAGGAAACCCAAACGTATTATAAGGGAATATTAGCCAAGCCATTTGATTTCGAGAAGGATGAACAAATCCCAACCGATGCGGAGGACTTGGCGTTTGCCAAAAATCAAAAGGAATTGAAAGAATATTGGCGTAAGTATTTGAAATACAGCACTTTGACTCGTTTATCAGATTTAGTAGCGCAACAAAAAATCTATGAAACGGAAGCCGAGAAAGGAGATGAAAAAGCAAAAGAAAAGCTAAAAACTTATGCAGAACTGGAAGCAGAAGCCCGAAATGGCGTGCTAAAAAGCCATGAAGAATGGTTTGAATACATGACTTCGAGAGATGTCAGGGACTGGCGTTCATCGTATTTGAATGCGATTACAAGCACTTACGACCCACACACCAATTATTTTGCGCCCAAAGACAAGGAAAATTTTGATATTCAGATGTCAGGCAAATTGGAGGGCATCGGTGCGGTGCTTCAGACACAGGATGGTTATATCAAAATTATGCGAATCGTGCCGGGCAGTGCGTGTTGGAAACAAGGCGACCTCGAAGTGGGCGACAAAATCTTGAAAGTAGCGCAAGGCGATGCCGAACCTGTCGATGTGGTGGGAATGCGTCAGGATGATGCGGTTCGTTTGATTCGGGGCGATAAAGGCACGGAAGTTCGGCTCACGGTACGCAAAAAAGATGAATCCGTGCTGGTTATTCCGATTATTCGGGATGTGGTTGAAATTGAGCAGACTTACGCCAAATCAGCAATTTTGAAGAAAAAAGACGGCAAAACAAAGGTGGGTTACCTGAATTTGCCTCGTTTTTATACGGATTTCAAGAAAGGCGGGCGTAATTCGGCGGATGATGTCAAGACTGAATTGGACAAATTGAATCAAGAAAATATCGAAGGATTAGTATTAGACTTGCGGAATAATGGCGGAGGTTCATTGGCAGATGTGGTCAAAATGGCAGGTTATTTCATCAAAGAAGGTCCTGTTGTGCAGGTCAAATCGCGCGATGGCAAGCCTGATATTCATCAAGATACGGACAAGAATATTTATTTTGACAAGCCGTTAGTAATTTTGGTTAATTCGTATAGTGCTTCGGCATCCGAAATTTTGGCGGCGGCGATGCAAGACTACGGGCGTGCGGTGGTTATTGGCGGGGCTTCGACATTCGGCAAAGGCACCGTACAGCGTCTGATTGATTTGGATGGTTTTGTAATGCCTGCTTATCAGCAGGTTAAGCCTTTGGGAACAATGAAATTAACGCTTCAAAAATTTTACCGAATTAATGGCGGTGCGACCCAACTCAAAGGCGTTACGCCCGATATTATTTTGCCTGATGCGTATAGCAAATTGGACATCGGCGAGAAAGAACACGATTATGCCATGACGTGGGATGAAATTGAATCTTTGCAATATGAGCCTTTCAAAAAAGCCCCTAAGTTTGATAAATTACGTGCTAAAAGTGCAAAACGGGTAGAAAATAGCCCTGTTTTTGAATTAATTACAGAAAATGCACAACGTCTGAAGAAACAACGAGACCGAAAATATTATACGTTGAACCTTCAGAAACATCAAGCCGAAATGGAGCAGCTCAAGGAAGAAAACAAAAAATATAGCGACATTAATGCCAAAACGCCCGAACTTGCTTCGATGATACTGAAAATGGATAAGACTGAATTTAAGGCAGATTCGATGAAAATGGTACAGCGTGAAAGTTGGCTCAAAACCTTGCAAAAAGATATTTATTTGTATGAATCAGTATCGGTTTTGGAAGATATGAATTAATTGTAAAGGCATTAAACGAAAATAACCTAAGTTCCCAATTTAAAACAGCTCACTTTTATTGTTTTGAATTGGGAATTTTTGATGCTTCAATCTGACCAAGAAACTTTGACCAAGAAACTCTGGACGAGTTGCAAAAAAAATTTGTGCCATCATTCCAAAGTTGTGGCACGAATTAAACACGAATTAAAACGATCAAATCATCAAAAGATTCGTTAATCTTTGGGTAAACTCCGAATCCGCGTGAATAATTTTTGGAAAATAGGAATCAACAACATCGCCACGCCCATCGCCAAAAAGACGATATAATTCAGGAGTTGCGAGTCTTTGGTTGTTAGTGCAAAAGCCAAAATTCCGAAACATACGGGCGTATAAAAATAAGTCAGTATGGTCATAACCGAAGTGAACCGAGCGTAACGTTTATGGAACATTCCATTCAGGCTTACTGCCCAAATTGAGGTATAAAAAATGAGAAACAACAAGATGCCAAATTCGGTATCATAGAATTGAAAAGCCATTGCGGATAAAAATGCCGACCCCACAAAATTCGATAAACCAAAAATCACGATCGAAATCATAAAGTCCTTGCGGTCAGCCATGCCAAAGCCAAAAAGTATCAAAGCAGGCGCAAAGGCACACGCCAACCAAATTGAAGCATAAATCAAAGGGTCTTTTTTGAGATTATGAAGGCTTCTTTTGGCTTCGATAACCCGATAAAAATATTCACTCGGAACATTGGTTTGGGCTTCAAAATCCTCTGCCACTTGATTCTTTATCTTCATTGTATTATGACCATGATTGTATTTTTCAAACATTTCATCAGCCATCAAACGCCCGATTTGGTATTCGGTCGTGATTTGTATAGTAAATGGCAAGCTCAAAAACATCGAAATACAAAGGGTGTAAAGTCCAATTTTGGATTGTGCCACAAAAGGAGCGAGATTGCCAAAATTATTTTCAATCGAAATGGTTACCTGCCGAAAAGCCCAAAAACCAAACGGGACTAAACTTAAAATCACACCAAAAAACGTGATAACCGCAGGGTCAATCTGATAAGGAAAGCGATGAGCCGTAAGAAACCCCCATGCTAACATATTGATAATGAGCATATAAAAGGCTACATAATGGATTTTTGTCATCCATAAAAGTCGATGATGAACCAAAAAATAATGGTCAATTTCACGCAGAAATGAGGGAATAAATTTGTGAAGCATAGTTTGTAGTCATTAAAGTTTTGATATACTTTATAATACTGATTTTTCGGGGGTTGCGTTCGGAATTTTGCCTTATTTTTGAGCATAAAATCACAATTTTCCTAACGCCGAAAAAAGTACATTCGGGGCGTTTCGATAGTCTTACAAAAATGGATAAAAATAGCATCAGATTTTATCTTTTTATCGAAAAATAAAACATTCGTAGGTTTGATTTTTACCTCAAATCTGGAATAGTTTTTAGCCCAAAAAGTTGTGAAATACGTAGATTATGGCTTAATTTATGCTCATATTGCGTTAGCCTAATTAATTACAAGAAACTTAACTCTGTTTTTTATGAAACAAACCAATATATTTCTGTTTTTAATCGGTTTTTTGGGCATGACTTTCGGGGCGATTGCCCAAGATTCGGACATCATGGGACAAAGCTGGGGGGACATCAAAACCAATAAAAATAAACAAGGTTTACTGACGGTTTTTCATTATGACCGCCGCCCGTTTTTTTATGAAAATGAAATGGGTCAAGTTACTGGTATTGAGCATGATGCAATCACAGAGCTGTGTCGATATATCCAGCGCAAATATGATATTCAGATTTTTACGCAGTTCAAAAAATTTGATGATTATGATGCCTTTCACGAGGCAATGAAAAATAATACGCACGCTGGCGTAATTGGGCTTTCGTCCGTGCGTATTGACCAAGAAAATACATCAGGCGTAACGTTTAGCAAGCCTTTTATGACGGGATTGGAGGTGGTCATCACCAGCAATAATTTGCCAATGGCACAGGCAAAAGCACAAATGAAAGAGATTTTGAACGGCAGAACCGCCGTTACGGTAAAAAATTCGCCTTTTGAGGCACATCTCAAACAGTTTATGTCCGAACATTATCCTGATGCCAAGATTATTTATGTCGAAAAAAGTGAACAAATTGCCGAAAAAATTGCGCAAGAACCTGATATGTTTGGCTTTGCGCCTTTGCCTGATTATTATACACAACTGAAATTGGGCAAAAGTTTGGGAAGACAGCCTTATTTTAGCGTCCCGCACGAAGGATACGCCTTGACTTTACCCACGCAAACTGACTGGAATCCCGTGATTACAGAATTTTTTGAAGACCCCAGTTTTCAGGATATTATGAACTTTGTTATCAAACGGCATTTGGGGACAGATGTCAAGGATTTACTTTGGGAAAAGGAAAAAACCAAAGTTTCCGAAGATGATTACGGCGAAGCACTCGACCCCGTTTCGCTGAAGATTGCGTTAGATTCCGAAAAAGAAACCAACCAAATTTTACAGGTTATTACCCTGATTATCAGTATCTTATTTATTGTAATTTTGGTCTTAGCTTTTCGGTATCGCAAGCGTAAAAATTTATTGCTCGCCGAACAAAACGAACAAATTACAGGTCAGAAAACCAAAATAAAAGAACTCGAAAATAAATATGACCACGCCTATCATTATGCCGAATACGTGCAACAAATTACGCTGATAAAACGGGATTCGCTCGAAAAATTATTTCCCGAATCGTTCACATGGTTTGTGCCTCGCGAGGAGCTAAGTGGGGATTTTTATTGGACAGGCGATACGGGCGAAACCAAAATTATTATTGTTGCCGATACGACAGGGCAAAATATGGAGGGCGCACTTGCTTCGGTACAGTTGGATATTATTTTTAGTCAAATTATTAAGGAAGATAAAATTACTTCGCCAGACGAAATCCTTGCTCAAATTCATCTGTATCTCAACGAATTAGTTACGCACGCTGGCGCAGATTTTCTGCACAAAGACGGCTTGACTATTTCTATTTGTTCGATTGATAAAAATAATAACGTCCGATGTACGGGTGCAGGACAACCACTGTATTATGTCAGCGATATGAAATTGCACCAATTTAAGCCCAAAAAAACGGCAGTAGGCGTGCCTGTTTTCAAGACCGAAGACATTGTGAGTCAGGAGTTTCAACTCAATCAGGGCGATATGCTTTATCTTTGTACTGATGGCTTTCAGGGACAACTCAGTAGCGATAACAAAAATAAATATATGGTCAAAAAATTTCGGGAATTTTTATTTGAAATTAATGACCTTACGCCTTTGGCTCAAATGGAAAAATTACAAGCCGAATTTGATGTGTGGCGTGGAAATCGCAGGCAAACTGATGATATTACGGTCATTGGCATTCGGATTTCATAGCATCAATTCGTAATAAGTAACAAGTATTAAGACGATATAATTTGAAAATCAATAAATTACATTTAAATCAAAATACAAACTAAATTTGCATCGGTACTTACTAAAACAAAAAGAGAATCCCCACCAAGTTTTGCGACTCGGTGGGGATTTTTTTATGCCAAAAAAGTAGCAAAAATTATTCGATAATTTGATTTGATGATAATGATTTTGTTGATGTTTTACGCAAATAATAAATATGCTTATGTTGCCTATCTTGTTGATAATCTTTGGCTAAGAGCGGAATTTTATCAAATAAAATCGGAATGAAACGTGCCTCATCAATAATGATTTCGGGCTGGTCTTTTTGGAAATTATCATAAATGGTCAGCAACATATCGTAATAATGCAAATTTTTAAAATGCTGTTGCGCCAGCTTCCAATTCAGATAAGGCGTAGCCAATTTATTATGATGATAAAGGGATAATTTTTCGCCCAAAACCAGAATTTTTTTTGATGCAATCGCCTGATTTTCTTCTACCGTGAGTTTGTCATAATTAAATCGTTTAAAATATTCCGTGCCATAATACATCCCAAAAGACACAGTTAGGATGAGAGTTAGCATCGTTGCTAAACTCAATTCGGCTAATAATTTGCGCCGAACTAACATAAAATAATGCGCCGTAAAAAAAGTCAAAGCAGGAACATAAAGTATTAAATATGAAGTAGTTAGCCGAAAACTAAATAACAAACAAATCGTAACGATGACCAACCAAACCAGCATCAAAAATTGACAATTTGTTTGATAATTAATAAAACTGGTTCGTCCAAAAAATACTTTGGACATTCCCAATAATAACCACAAAAATGGCGTAAGCATCAGTAATCCCAAGCTCCATAAATTGACCAATCCTGTCGAACTGATACTGAATAAGGTAAGCATATAATTCGTAAAAAATTCTTGGTGCGCCCCCATCCAATAATAATACAAAATAATCACACCAAAAGAAAAGGAAATACCGTACATCAGGAGCATATATTGTCGGAAAGTAACGGTTCGGAAAAGGGCAAATCCGAGCATCACAAAAATAGCGAAAAAGCCCGAAGGCAAATACAACATCATCGCAATTCCCAGATACACGCCGCTAATTAGGATGTCATCATTATTGGCTTTATCATTGACAGAGAACACCTTACGAATGACCACCAGCAAAAAAGTCAGGGCAATCAAGGGCGGACTAAGCGTCATCATATCAAAACTCATGGCAGCAAAAATGACATACAAAAAGGCAGGCAAATAGGTTTTTTCACGATTCCGAAATTGTTCTTTTCGGATGAGCATTTGATTGAAATAAGTCGCCTGCACAAAAATTAGGAGCATCGCCAAAATATGATGCACCAAAATATTTTTCCCGAATAACTCGTCCAGTACCCAATAAATACCCGCCGCAATCGGTCCTGTATTGTCCCAAATATCGGCATACATCTGGTAGCTATCGCCCATTTTTTCGCCAATGATGAGTGCATTGAGTTCGGGAACAGTCAGGGGCGGTATATCCAAAATAATGAACAAACGAATAATAAGTAAAACAATAAATACGATAACTAATCGAAATGGGTCGTTAATTCGGAAAAAACTAATCATTTTTTAAGCGTCTTTTTTGTAAATTTTATCAAAATTCTCATCGTTGGTTTCTTGCGGAATGTCCAGCGAGTCGATTAATTTTTCCATCCGTTCGGCTTCTTCATCCACCTCATCCATGAGAAATGTAAGCGTAGGCATCACCCGCAGTTGCTTGCCGATTTGTCGTACCAAAAGCCGTTTGATTTGGGCGTGTTCCTCCTCGACCCGAAACAAACATTCACGCTTTTGGGCTTGGGTTTTGGTAAAAAAACTCAAATAAATGCGCGCATCTCGCAAATCAGGCGTGATTTTGACGTGCGTAACGGTAATAAACATCGCTCCGAACAGGTTTTTGACATCTTGCTGAAAAAGTTTACCGAGTTCATTTTGTAATATTCCTGCCACTTTTTTTTGTCTTACGGATTCCGTTTTCATATAATTTTTAGGTGTGTTTTTGAGCCGTGATTTAATTTCTGTTTTGATGATAATTTGAGATACAATACACTGATTACCAGACCAAAACTCCCCGTGCAGATGCGTGATATTTTTCTCAAAATCGCCTCCGATGAAGTCATTCTGATAGTGAAATTTTATAAGATTTCGGCAGCAATTCCTCGCTCACAAATGGCGTTTCGCATCGGCTTCAAATCCTCAAAATCGCCCTGTTTTACCGTGCATTTGCCTTTATAATGAATAATCAATGTGCATTGTTCGGCTTGTTCTTGGGTATGATGACAGACATGAATTAGTGTACGAATCACGTGGTCAAATGTATTGATGTCATCATTAAAAACAACCAGCTCTCGTTCCAATTTTTCGACAATCGCTACTTCTTCTAATTCGTTTAGTTCAATATCAAAATGAGCAATAAACTTTCCCATAATCAATCATTTGGTTTGCAGTTTAACTTCCAAAAGCAAAATTAGTAATTTTCTGAACTTAATGCACTTTTCGGACGAATAAAATCGTATTTTTTTGGCTTGAAATCATCCCTAATGCACTTGTTATCAAATAAATAACGCTTCTGGCGTGCGCTTATTTTCGTGCCACAGCCACCAAATGATTTTGTACTTTCTCGATTTTGACCTGAAAAATATTGTTCTCGTGGAAGGCATTTCGGAGGTCTTCCTCCTCAAATTTATGAAAATGACGAGGATTATCGTTGCGTCCATACGATGTGGAGAGGATGATAAATCGCTTGGCTAATCGACAAATTTCATGTAAGATTTTTTTGTAATTTTGATGATAATCAATAAAATTGAGTGCCGTAATAGTGTCAAATTCGTGCATCAAAAAAGAAGATAAGTGGTGTGCATCTCCACAAATGGGCTTCAAATGAGTAATCCCACCGCGTTGTGCAGTCTTCATCCAGTCGATATAACGGGCATTTAATTCTACGGAAGTAACTGACGTATAGCGAAATATATCCGTAACTTGCCAAATGAAAGCTCCTCGATTACTGCCCACATCCAGAATATTATCGGGCTGAATCCCTTTCAGAATGCTAATTACTTTTTCATATACGCCAAATTGCACATTTGACCGAAAGATATGTAAGTTTAACTTATAATTTTCACCCATACGAATCAAATCGTCCATGTTTTCATCAGTCAGTTCAAAGATTTGTTTTTCAAAAAGTTCGGAATGTTTTTCCCGAAATTGTGCCTCGCCTTGTGGTTGTTTATCAAACCAGCCCCTGACGAAAGCACTGGCAGGACGTTTGAGATAGATGTTTGTGTTCATAATTTTTTGTAGGTCAGTTTTCGGGATGTCAGTCGTCAAGAATCACACCAAAAATTTATCTTCGTGTATCATTTTGCGAAAATACTAAAAGCCCACTAACTTTGAGCCACAACGATTTAAATTTTTTGGCTAATTTTGGCGCAAAAAACGACATGACTCGAATTGATAAAGACCGTTTTCAGCAAGGGCATTATCTGGGAAAACCCGCCGATGCCACCGACCGTATCATCCTGAAACGCATTGCTTTAACTCAAAAAATTCCCGATTTTTGTGGACAAAATTATAGCCTGGCGGATGTCGGATGTGGCAACGGAGCGTCTTTGTTTTTGCTCGCACCACACATGAAAAAAGCAACGGGCATGGATATTTTCCCTCAAAATCAGCACGCATTTCTAAAGTTGCAACAGCAACAAAATCAGCAAAATATAGCATTTGAATTGATAAATTTGGAGGGCAAATTACCTGCCGAACGCTTTGACCGACTGATTTCTTTTGAGGTTATTGAGCATTTTGAAAACGAAAAAGCCGGCGTAAAAAATATGTTTAATCTTCTGAAAACCAATGGAATCGGTGTGATAAGCGTACCAAATAAATGGTGGATTTTTGAAACGCACGGCGCAAAACTTCCGTTCCTTCCGTGGAATCGAGTGCCATTTTTTTCGTGGTTGCCAAAACTCATTCACGAGCGATATGCCAATGCCCGAATTTATACCAAATCACGCATCAAAAAAGTATTGCAAGAGGCTGGTTTTGAGGTAGTTAAAATGCAATACGTAACCGCTCCGATGGATGTATTGCCCGAAGGAAAACTCAAAAAATGGCTGCTCAAATATATTTTTCGGGGCGATTCAACCAAAATTCCTTTTTTGGCGACTTCCATTTTGGTACATATTCGTAAAAATTAAATATAAAGTACAAATTATTTTTTATAACTTATTGATAATCAGTAGAATAAAAAATATATCGTAAAACACCGATAAACTAAAAATAATAAATCCAATGGTTTTAAATTATGTTTGGGTGGCGTTTTTTGTCATTGCATTTCTGACCGCACTCATGAAATTGGTATTCTACCAAGATACTGAAATTTTTGCCCAAATCATCAACGGAACGATGGAAAGTGCCAAACTGGGTTTTGAAATTTCAATCGGTTTAACGGGTGTGATGACGCTCTGGCTGGGCTTGATGCGTATTGGCGAAAAAGCGGGAATTATCCAAATTTTTGGGCGATTGGTTGCGCCTTTTTTTAGGCGATTATTCCCCGAAATTCCCAAAAATCATCCCGCTTCAGGTTCGATTTTGATGAACTTTTCGGCAAATATGCTGGGCTTGGATAATGCCGCTACGCCACTGGGACTCAAGGCAATGAAGGAATTACAGACCCTCAATCCCGATAAAGAACGAGCCTCAAATGCCCAAATTATGTTCTTGGTTCTGAATACTTCGGGCTTGACTTTGATTCCGATAAATATTATGGTGTATCGTGCGCAAATGGGGGCGGTGAATCCTTCGGATATTTTTGTGCCGATTTTGTTGGCGACTTTTTTTTCGACAATCATAGGCATTATTTCTACGGCTATCTATCAGAAAATCAATTTGTTAGACAAAGTAATTTTGCTGTATCTGGCTTCGGCATCGGGCATGGTAGGCTTGACAATTTGGTATTTTTCGGGACTATCGCAGGAGGAAACCAAAGTGATTTCTAATGTTGTCAGCAATTTGGTGTTATTTTCGATAATTACCTCGTTTATTGGCTTGGCATTTTATCGCAAAATCAACGTGTACGAAACCTTTATCGAAGGGGCAAAAGATGGCTTCAAAACCGCTATTTTAATCATTCCATATTTGGTGGCGATGTTGGTGGCGATTGGTGTTTTTCGCAACTCTGGAGCGATGAGTTTCTTGACCGATGGCATGGTCTTTTTGGTCGAATTTATCGGCATCAATACCGACTTTGTGGCGGGCATTCCGACTGCAATCATGAAGCCTTTGAGCGGAAGTGGTGCACGAGGCATGATGGTCGAAACGATGCAGACCTACGGTGTGGACTCTTTTCAGGGAAGACTCGCTTCGGTTTTGCAGGGTTCAACCGAAACCACTTTTTATGTTTTAGCCGTATATTTTGGCGCAGTAGGTATCAAAAACACCCGTTATGCCGTAGTTTGTGGGCTTTTAGCTGATTTGGCGGGCATTATCGCTTCGATTTTGTTGGCGTATTTATTTTTCGGATAATCCCATAAAAATGATGAAAAATATTACTTGCCACGCAATAATTTTTTGACAAATTCCCTGAAATCCGCAAAGCCTGATTTGGAAGTAAAAACGTCTAAAATGACGTTCAAATATTGCGAAAAAGTAGGCTTTGCTTTTTGGTTTTGAAGCTGTTGAATAGTTGGTTTTGATGCGCCATTTATGTCATTCAGATGGCTTGTTTTTGATATATCGGTATTTTGCGATGAATCCTTTTTTTTGCCATTTTTTTGCCCATAAAATTGCTCGAAATCTTCTTCTGAAATGGGCTTGATATTTTTGCGTGCTTCCTCCACTACTTTTTTGAACGAATCATTCATGTCGTATTTTTGGGCAATCATATCTGCTTTTTTGAAGTGATTTTTGGCATTTTTCTGATAGCCCATTTGTTCCTCCAGCATCCCCAAATTATTCAGGGCTACGGCATCGGTGGGGTCAAGTCGGACGGCAGTTTTATAGTCATCTACCGCCCCAAAAATATCACCTGCTTTCGCCCGAATATACGCCCGACTTGCATAACGATACGGATTTTCAGGCTCAATTTCTTGGGCAATCGTCATACATTTGAGGGCTTCATCCAATCGTTTTAGATGAAATAATGCCACACCTTTCTCGCTGTGTATCAGTGCGTTATGAGGTTCATAGAGTAGGGCTTCCTCAAAATTTGTCAGGGCTTCAAGGTATTTTTCCAGTTGGCAATTTGTGCGAGCTTTGGCAAACAAATATGCCGTTTTTTTAGGCTCAAGCAGGAGCGCACGCGTGAAATGACGAAGAGCATCTTCGTAATTTTTGTTATCAAATTGTTTAATCCCTTCGAGATAATATTCTTGTCCAGACATTTTACGGATTCTTGTTTGTAGTCAAAAGTTTTGTATGCCCAAAAAGTTTGAGTTTTCGGAAAAATAATACGCTGTGCTACTTAATCAGGGTCTGAATATAATTTTCATAGATTTCGACCTTATATTTTTTGCGAAGTTGCTCAAGCCATTTTTCTTCCAGAAAGAACTGATAATCAGCCATAACGCTGCCTCGTACTTCTTTCAATTCTTTGGGGCGAGCAGCTTGAATATCGTTGATGATGATGTAATAAAATCGTCCGTTTTGCTCAAGCGTATGCTTGCCTTTTTTGGGTTCAGGAATGGCATCAATCAAAG
>CAZNYR010000021.1:0-12368 GCA_964577275.1 uncultured Cytophagales bacterium
GATTTGCAATAATTTGATTGGCTGGATTTGTCGGATTTCCTGTCCATAAATTTGCGTCAGGCAAATTCGGGTCGGAAACCGTATAAAACGCATTTGTTAAAGTTTCATCTTCATTTATCGTATAAGCATAATTCGTGGCAGTTGGTGGCAAATTATCGTTTGGCGCATCAATAACGACAATCGTTAATTTGGCTTTCGTACAATTTGAGTTCGTTTTGTCCTCACAAATCTGATATTCATAAGTATCATTTCCCGTAAATCCACGAGCTGGCGTATAAACGTAATTTCCGTTGGCATCAATCGAAATCGTACCGCCATTTTCAGTTTTGGCATCCGTTACGGCAGTAACTTTCATGGGGTCGCCATCAGGGTCGAAATCATTGATTTTCAATGAATTATAATCAAATCCTATGCCGTCATCATTATCCAAAGGCGTATCAATGCTCGTAAATGCGATGTCATTGACCGCCACAATCGAGCTATTTGTCGGCACCACCGAAATAAAAATCACGGCATCGGTACAAGCATTGGCTGGCGTTTCGTCATCACAAATCGTATAAACGTATTTATCCACGCCCGTAAATCCTTTTTTGGGCTGATAATTTATCGTGCCGTCCGTTCCAATCGAAATAAATCCACCGAATGTCGTAAAATCGTTCGTAACTCCCTGAATATGAAGCACATCATAAGTATCCGTCAGGTCAGGGTCAGCATCATTCAACTTCACATTTGCGGTCAAAAACGCATCTTGATTCGTATAATAATAATCATTAATTGGTGTGGGCGGTTCGTTATCATGCGTAATCGAAATAAATAAAGTCGCCTCCGCACAAAGTCCAGACGGGTCGCAAATTTGATAGGGCTGATAATCCGTTCCCACGTAATTATTGGCAGGCGCATATTCGTAATCTCCGTTGGGTTGCATGGTCAAAGTTCCGCCGTTTTGGGTTGTGGTCGTGAACGGAATCACCGCCCCAGTCGTGAAGGCAATCGCATCACCATCAGGGTCAGAATCATTATTAATAACCGTGCCTTGAATCGGAATATTTCGCAACGTACTTCGGTAATCGTTCAGGGCAACAGGCGGGCGATTTTGCGAAACTGCCAAATCCGTAATTGTAATCCTCAAAGTTGCCGTTGTATTGATTCCGTTTCCGTTATTATCATAAACCGTATAAACGTAAGTATCTGTTCCTGTGTAGTTTAGCGGTGGATTATAATTGTATGTCCCGTTCGGATAAACCGTAATAAATCCGCCTTGCGTAGTGGCTGCCGTTACAGTGGTTGTGCCATTCAGTGTAGCTAAAGGCGTATTTTCTGGGTCATAATCATTTGAAAATAAGGAAGTTGCGCCCGTAATTGGCGTATTGACTTTGGTCGAATTTACATCATCTAAGGCTACAATTTCGTCCACTGGCGTAACGGTAATAAATAAAGTCGCTTGCGTACATTGCTCTGGATTTTGCTTGTCGCAAACGGTGTATTTATAAAAATCCACGCCCGTAAATCCGCTGGCTGGCGTATAAATATAACCGCCCAAGGCATCAACCGTAATTTTACCGCCAAAGTGCGTAACATCCTGATTTACAGTCAGAAATACCAAATCCGTATCATTGGCAGGATTTCCGTTGCCATCTGGGTCATGGTCATCGCCTGCGGGTTCAGTTGGGAAAATGGCGGTATCGTCATCATGTCCAAGTCGTTGAGGGTCAGTATTTAAGACCGTCAAAGTTGTGTTTTGAGGCGTAGTATTTACGTCATCAAAAGCGATTGGCGGGTCATTAATTGGATGAACCGTAATAAAGACCGTTGCCGTAGCGCATTTTCCGTCCGTATCACAAATTTTATAGACAAAATCATCATTTCCGTTAAAGCTCGGATTGGGCGTATAAGTATAAGTTCCGTCCGAATTAATAATGACCGAACCATTTCGGGGCTTCGCTACGGGCGTAGTATTTACGGTAATATCCTGATTTTCAGGTTCATAATCGTTATATAAAATCGTGCTTCCCGTAACGGGCGTATCTTCCGAAGTTTCATTATTATCATCAACCGCCACGGGAGGCTGATTAACGGGATGCACCGTAATAAATAAAATCGCCGTAGCAAATTGTGGCGAAGTTTTATCCTCCTGCACCGTGTATTGATATTGGTCATTGCCCGTAAAACCCGTTGGCGGATAATATTTGTACGTTCCATCGGCATAAACCGTGATAAAACCGCCTTGTTGGGTGGTCGTAGTCGCTACGGTAACTTTCAAATTATCCTCGACATCAAAATCATTGGGCAAAATTCCCAGATGTTCAGCCGAAACAATCAACGGCGTATTTTCGTTGGTTTCGTTGTTATTATCTCGTGCAATCGGCGGAGTATCAGTCGGTTGTACGGTAATTGTCAAGACAGCTTCAGCGCAAAGTCCTTCGTCATCACACACCGAATACAAAAATTTATCCACGCCATTAAAATTCGGAGCTGGCGTATATTCATACGCTCCTGTCGCGGCATTCGTAATCGTGATTCGTCCGCCTTCTTGGGTTTCGGCATTGACGGCAGTTTTGAAAAATAACGTTCCCGCCCCAAAATTATCCGTTGGATTGGGGTCAGTTTCGCCATTGATTAAATTATTTCCCGTAACTGTTCCTGCATTTTCATTAATCGTAATAAATTCATCAACGGCAACGGGGGCTAAATTGTCATTCGGTTCAACGACCAAAATCGTTAATTTGGCTTCAGTACATTGATTATGAGGCACATCACAAATTTTATACACAAAAACATCCGAACCCACAAAACCAGTCGGAGGCGTATAAGTATAAGTTCCGTTCGCATTCAGCACCAAATTTCCGCCCAAATCTGTGGTATAATTTCCAGCAGGCGTACTTAACGTAATAGGGTCATTATCAGGGTCATAGTCATTCGTTTGCAAAGGAACAGTACCCGTAACTGGCGTATTGACCGAAGTAAAATTCCAATCATTAAGCGCAACAGGCGGCAAATTCACTGGCTCAACCGAAATAAAAATCGTGGCATCGGCACACGAATTAAAAGGCAGTTCATCATCACAAATCGTGTAATCGTATTTATCCACGCCCGTAAAACCTGCTGGCGGGTCATAATGGAACGTTCCATCGGCAAAAACGGTGATAAATCCGCCAAAAGTCGTATTTCCTTGCGAAGCCGTAATCGTTAAAACGGAATAGGTGTCCGTTGCATCTGGGTCGGCATCATCCGTTTTTACGTTTCCTGTCAAAAACGCATTTTCTTTGATGTAATAATAATCGTCAATCGGTTCTGGTGGGTCATTGCCGTGCGTTACGGTAATAAATAAAATTGCCGAAGCGCATTGATTATGCGGTTGGTCGCAAATCGTATAAGGCGTAAAGTCCTGACCTACAAAGTTTTTCGGTGGCGTATATTCGTAACTTCCATTCGGATTAACGGTAATAAATCCACCTTTTTCGGTTACGGTTTGGAACGGAATCGTAACCAAAATGGGGTCGCCATCGGGGTCGGTGTCGTTATTGATGACCGTTCCCGAGACTGGAATATTTCGCAAAGTTTGGTCAAAATCATTCAATGGAATTGGCGGACGATTTGCATTTCCGACCGTAATCGTAATAAATGAGGTGGTGCATTGTCCTGCTCCCGTTTGGTCGCAAACCGTGTATTCGTAAATATCTGTTCCTGTGAAGTTTAACGGTGGATTATAGGCAAATAAACCATTTGCACTAATGAAAATCGTGCCGCCTTGTTGGGTTATTGCTCCTGCTGCGCCCATATCGGCGTTTCCGCTTCTTCGTAAGGGCGTATTTTCGGGGTCGAAATCATTATCAAAAATGTTTTTACCCTCATTATCAGAGAAATACGGCGTATTTATTGGCGTAGTGGCGTAATCTGTCGAGGCAAATATTTTGTCATTAGCCGGCGGTTGCACCGTAATAAATAAGGTTGCATTTGAACAGCCTTTTGGCGTTTGCAAATCACAAACTTCGTATTGATAAAAATCCACACCCGCAAAATTGACCGCAGGCGTATAAACGTAACTTCCATCGGTATTTATCGTGAGTTTACCGCCAAAATGCGTTGTGGCGTTGGTTACGGTCGTAAATGCCAAATCCGTATCATCAGCAGGATTTCCGTTGCCGTCAATGTCATAATCGTCATCGCTTGCTGGCTCCGTAACTCCTTGAGTATCATCATTATCGTCTGCGCCCAAACCCGCATTTGCTGGCACGGTCAAGGTCGTATTATAAGGCGTAATATTTACGTCATCAAAAGCGATTGGCGGGTCATTTACGCCCACAACGGTAATAAATACGGTCGCAAAATCGCACTGATTCAGGGGGTCGCACGCCCGATACGTGTAATAATCTTGTCCCGTAAAATTCGGGTTCGGCAAATAGGTAAATGTTCCGTCCGCTGTTATGAAATTCGTCAGCGTTCCGTTTGAGGGGTTTGAAAGTGTCGTAAATGTGAGCGGTGCATTTTCGGGGTCGGCATCATTATAACTAATATCGCCCGAAATTGGCGTATCTTCTGGTGTTTTGTAATTATCGTCCGTGGCAATCGGTATGCCATTGACGGTCAAAAATACGGTTGCAAATTCGCATCCTTCGTTTGGCGAAGCAATATTATCGCAAAATTCGTAAGCAAACCAATCAGGACCATAATATCCTTGTTTGGGGCGATATTCAAATGCGCCGTTTTCCAATAATTTGAAAATTCCGTTTCCGAAATTCGTGGTTACAAATCCATTTCCATCCGAAGTAGGATAAAATGCTGGGTTTGAGGCAGTTGTCGTAACCGAAAAGAAAGAAGCCGATAAAAATGGGTCGGTATCGTTTGCGGTAATAAAAATCCCAACCGCCGAAGCAAAATACGTTTGGTCTTGCGCCACGGGCGGAATACCGTTATCTTGCGGTTCAGTTTTGGCATTTACCGTGATATAAGCCGTTGCAAACGCACATAATTGCGCCACAGCATTATCACAAACTTCGTACACAAAATAATCGTTGCCGTGATAATTTGTGGCTGGAATAAATTGGAAATGCCCATCCGCCGAAATTAATGCCAAGTTTCCGTTGGTCGTAACTGTCGTATAATCAGTGGCTTGCCCGTTAAATGTTTGGGAAGAAATCGTTGTGGTCGCTACGGTCAAAAATTGCCCTGCATCTGGGTCAGCGTCATTATGCAAAACCGAAGTCAAAAAGGCAACTTCGTCAGCGTGAGGATTTCTGGAATCTAACTTCCTGTTTTCCAAGGTTATATCGTTGTCATCTTGTGGCTGTGGTTTTCCATTCACAAAAATCGTAACGGTCGCAAAACTACAAAGTTGATTCGGAGCGATTACGTCATCACAAATTTGATATGCAAACCAATCATTTCCCGTAAAATTGGCGTTCGGGACATAGCCAAATTGTCCGTTTGCCGAAATGAAAAACTGTCCATTTCCGCTATTCGATGCAACCAAAGCTCCAGCCGTGCCTTGTGGCGTTATGTTGCCGGTAATTAATCCTAAAAACGAATCGGTATCGACTGAATTTGAGGCACTTGCGAATAAATTTGCATCTGCACTCGTGCCATTGAAAGCATCACCCGAAACGAATGACGTTCCCAATGCCATGCCGAAATAATCGTCCGAAGGCGTAGGATAGCCATTGACCGTAATAAAAATACTTGCACCGTCATTTTGGGGCGCACTGCCATTACCACTGTCCCAAGCGGTATAAAAAAACTCGATAATTCCGTAAAAATTCGGGTCTGGTGTGTAATTTCCAGTTCCGTCTTCATTGACCGTTATCGTACCCTGTCCATTTCCTGCATTTGTTCCGAGCGTATTAATCGTGGCAAAAGTTACATGATTCGAGGCAACCGACAAAAATGGTGCGGTCGCAAAAATACTGGACGAAGTGCCTTCGATAGCGGGGTCATATTCAAAAGATTCGTCATTCTGAAGCACGGTGGTCGTAAAGGTTACGGCTACGCCCTGCCGTGTAATTTCTTGATTATCCCGTGCGATTGGGGCAGGGTCATCGGTTGGCGCAACATAAATGGTTACGGTCGCAAAACTACTTTGCAAGCGTTCGGGCAAAATCGGCGTAAGTGCCGCATCTAAATTAATTGTGATTAATCCTTCGGTACAAAGTTCGGGATTTCCATTATCACAAACTCGATACACGAAATAATCTCTTGTTTGTCCATTTCCCTCAAAACCAGGGACATACGTATAAGTTCCGTCCGCATTAATTTTGATGCGCCCGTCCGTCAGGGTTTGTCCTTCATAAACCGAAGTAAACACAAGATTATTTCCGTTGGGGTCGGTGGCTGATAGTGTACCTGTTACAGTATTAAAATTGGTTAAAGTAATAGTTTCATTATTTGCCGTAGGTCGCTGATTGTCAGCATTTACCTGTATGGTAAGAGTCGCTCTATCGCAATCATTTGAGCCATTGCAAACTTCATAAATATACGAATCCGTGCCAATAAAACCGGTTGGCGGATAATAATTATACGTTCCGTCCGCACTGATAAAAATTTCGCCTCTTTTTTGGGTTGCCGTAATGAATACCGCATCAATCGACTTTCGATTTTGCCCAGTTAATGCGCCAGCGTTTTGGTCGATGTCATTGGTTATCAGGGAGTTACCGCCAATAATTGGCGTGTTCGTGGTCGTAAATGTATTATCAAAAACCGCCACAGGCTTGATGATTGCAGGCGTAACGGTAAAAAATACGGTGGCTTTATCGCATAATTTTGGATTTTGATTATCACAAATTTCGTAGGTGTAATAATCTTGAATCGTGCCGTTTATGCCCGATGGCGCATAATAAATAAATGAACCATTATTATTAATGGTCAATCTTCCGCCCGCCGCCGTGGTGGTGTTGTAGGTCGCTGAAACGGTTACAAAATGCCCATCTCCGTCAGTTGGATAGGTGTCATTGGCGGTCAAAAATCCTGTAATAATTTTACTCGAAGCCGTTGTAAATGAGTCATTTCCAGCTACGGGCGGATTATTTCCGCCGCCGCCAACTTCAAGGGTTAATTTGGCTTCGGCACAAAGCGAATTGGCGTGATTATCACAAAGCTGGTATGTAAATTCGTCCGTTCCCGTAAATCCTGCTGGCGGATTGTATGTAAATGTACCGTTGGCATTGACGGTAACAAATCCGCCTTCGTTGGTGCGGTTAATATCCACATTATTAATGTCTTTCAGATAACTTGCCGAAATCGTCTGCCCCGAATTAGGGTCAAAATCATTGCCCAAAAGTCCATCGGAAACCACAGATACCGTGAGGGTTGTGTTTGTGGCGGTCGTATGAAAATCCGTCAAACCAACGGGCGCAATGTTTGGCTCATTTATCGTAATTTCTAATGTGGCTTGGGCGCAAAGTACTTTATTGGCATTATTATCACACACCTGATATACGTAATAATCTTTGGTTGCGCCCGCATAATTTTTCGGGGCGGTATAGGTATAATTGCCGTTTGCCGAAACCGAAATTTTACCCCCGTTTTCAGTTTTAGCATTTGTAATGACCGAATATACCAGATTTTCGCCATCGGGTTCGGTATCATTTCCTGACAAAGAACCGTTCAAAACCGTGGTACCTGAAACCGTGGCAGCATCATTCACGGGGTTTGGCGGTCGATTTGAGGTATTATTTACCAAAAAATAAACTCTGGCGGTGGCAGTTTGCATCAAATTGTCGTCTGCTCGAATTGTATAATCAACATAATCAATGCCTGTAAAATCCGTTGGAGGAATATATAAAATTCGTCCACTTGCTTTTGCAATTTCTACCGAACCACCCTTTGCAGTCGCAGTCGTAAAATAAGTCCCTGAACCTATCAAATCTATATCCGTTCCTTCTGGGTCAAAATCTCGTTGTGGATTTGCTGCATTTTTTAAAACTCCATTGCCTATTGGTATCCCGCCAGAAATAAATTCAATATTCGTATTGATTTGCGTTTCATAAAAATCATCCAGAGCTACGGGCGGCAAATTATCCTGTCCTGTGGTCGGATTATACACAAAATCATCCCAAATACGGTATGTAAATTGGTCATATCCCGTAAAGTTTGGATTGGGTTTATAGACATAACCTCCTGTAATTGAGCTAATTGTAAGGAATCCGTTGGATACATAAGAAGTCGTTACGAAGTCAGTCAAACCATCGCCATTTATGTCGTAATCAATGCCCGTAACGACAGTAATATACTTAATTCCATTACTTGTAATGGTACTAAATACCGCATTTGCCGAAACAAATCCCCCTAAATTGGGGTCGTCTTCATTGACCGTAATAAAATCATCCAGCACGACTGGCGGGAGATTGAGAACCACGACTTTGCGAGCAATTTCGTCTTTACAACCGTTTCCGCTGGTAACAGTCAAAAATACATCGTGAACTCCTGCCGATTGGAACGTAACCTGTGGATTATTTGAGGTCGAAGATGAGATATTAGGGTTTCCTTCGGGGAAATTCCATTGGACACTCGTAATTCCACCATCAGCATAACTTCCTGTGGTTGTGAAACTTACGGTCAAAAATTGGTCGCCGTACACTGGGCTTCGTGTAAAATCAGCTTTGGTATCATAAATCAAAACACTTCCCGTAGCTACGTTGGATTCCAAACAGCCCGCAGGGTCTTTGACCGTCAGGCTTACGGTGTAAGTTCCGGGCGTATCGTACACAAAATCAGCTTGTTTGACACCGCCCGAAGTCGTGATTTCGGTACTGGTGGCAGGATTTCCTGTTTCGCCAAAGTTCCACGTATAAATTAAATCCGTAGTCGGAACGCCCCCCAAATTTGCAGTCGAACCATTATCCTGCAAAGTAACTTTTGCGCCCGGACAAGCAGGGGCATTCAAAACGTTAAAAGCCGCCGTAATGTCTGGTTTTACGATAGTTACGAACTCGGTGTGGTAATCCACGCAACCAAATTCGGACGTAACCGCCAACGTAATGGCATAGTCTCCAGCCGAACTGAAAGCGATTGGTTCTGAGGGACTTGTCGGGTTATCCGATACATAATCAAAAACATCGCCCGTCATAAATGCGCCGTTCGTTCCCGAACCATTTATGCCGTAATGCCATTCCCACTTGATGATGGCGGGCGAAATTTCAGGCGTATTATACGTATTAATGTAGGTGCGAGTCGAGGCATCTTCCGTGCTGGCATCCGCAAAACTAATTTCCAAATCCTGACAAACTTGCGTGCCTTCGGCGATGCTAAAATTGGCGTTCGGTGTACCACTCGAATAAATTGGACCTACTTTTGAGGGATATGCAATTTTACAATCGTTATCATCATTTAATGTTAAGTAGGGATAAAATACACCAGCTCTATCATAAGTATGCTTAACTTGTGTAATGTTCGGGATAATTTCACCCGCTTCGGCACGGGCGATTTGGTCAGCACTCAAAAAATACACGGGCGAGGTCGTTCCATCCCCAAAATCCCATTCGATAGATTTGAACTTCTGCAAATTGAAAGCCGTAAACGTTACCTCTTCGGGATAACAAAGTTCTTTGGGCGCAAAATCAAATTCGCCAATCGGTCCTGCGACTTTGACCAAACCCGTCATAATTGGTACGGTCGCATTACACGAAGTATTTGTTCGGGCTAATAATTCGATGCGATAACTTCCCGGTTGCGTAAATTCGTTGCTCGTATTTTGCGTAAAAGCCACATTTCCATCGCCAAACTGCCAATAAAAACCCGTAAATTGTAGTTTGCCATCGGCATCATCCACAAATTCGGCTTGGAAATCGACCTCACCCGGCGGACATGAAAACGTTAAGTCCGTTACGCTCGAAGCAATTCCTGTAATAAATGCGCTGGTAAATTGTACGCCATTTTCGTCAATTAATGTAACTAATGTTGTGGACAAACTATTTTCGCCTGCAACGCCCGAAGCCGTTACTTTGACTCTCGGAATAATCGTGCGGACGGAAGTCGTAAATGTCGCCGAACAACCTGACGTTGAATTTGTTGCGGTTAAAGTTACGAAATGTAATCCATCGCTATTAAACGTAACAGGCGGTGGATTCTGATTCGTGGAAGTACCCGCCGAAGTGCCATCTTTATTAAAAAATTGCCAATTATAAGTCGTTGCGCCAGTCGTATTATTCTGAAAACTAATGCCTTCGGTCGTACAATACACATCCGCAATCGGCACGACAATATTGGGCAATGGACTGACGGTTACATTTTTGGTTACGGTCGTAAAACAGCCTCCGCCCAACGGACTGTTATCCCGCACACTCAAACGGACAGGATACGTGCCTGCACTCGAATAAGTATAACTCGGAGTTTCCGTATTCGTGGTCGTAAACAAAACCGTTGTGCCATCCGTCCCTAAAAATGTCCAATTCCACTCCACATCCGTGAAGCCAATCGTGCTGGTAGAGGCATCGGCAAAATTGACGGTCGCATTGGTACAAGCTGTGCCGCCACCCGAAATATTAAAATCGGGTACCATGCCATAAACTGATACAAAACCCTGATATTCACTACATTGCCCCGTACCTTGCTCCAGTTCCAGCCTTACGGTATAAAATCCGGGCGCGGAATACGTATGCGTAAAATCGGCATTATCAAGGCGTGTTGCTGTGCCGTCCCCGAAATTCCAACGCCACGTTTGTCCGGGTTCTGTACTATTCGGAATATTGGAAAACGTAAACGTAGCAGGGTCGGTCAAACAACGCTGTGCGCCCGCAGGATTTATCGTAAAACTGGCATTGCCCGGCACAAAAACCTTACGAGTATAAACGTGCGTGAAACTGCCATAACTTACCGTCAGAAACATATCATAAGTCTGGTCGGTAGGCTGGGAAGGATACGTATGTAAGATTTGGTTATCTCCCGGCGGATTTTCGGTAACTTTGGCACTGCCATCCCCAAAATTCCATTCGTAAACTAATTCAGCACCAATCGGATAAGCAACATCGTTTGTCGTGTTATTTAATTGATAATTATATTCCAAATGCTGAAATGTATAATCCGAATTACCACACGAATTAATAATTTCGATGTCCGCCCAAATCGGAGAAATTCCAGTTCCGCCATTTCCATTATCCTCAAAATTAATGCTCGTAAATGCCGTTGCCGTACATCCTGTGGCGGTCGTTACGGTTACAAAAATATCGTAATCGGCAAATCCTGCGGGGTCTAACGAAGTTACAAAATCAGTAATTGCGCCATTTGTAAACGTAATAAATACATCATCTTTATATAATTCCCACCGATAATCCACAATATTTTGGTCATGTGGAGAATCTAATCCATTGGTATGCGAAGTGCCTCCGTAGGATGAAGTCGTAAATGTTACTGTTAAAAAATCATTGCTATCATTATAATTTACAACTTCCCTAATTCCCTGAATATCAGGCGGAATAATCGCAACATGATTCGTTTTTGTGGTCGTATAAGTACATCCATTTTCAGTAACTTGGAGCGTTACATCGTATGTTCCTTGGTCAAAAGTATGCGTAATATTTGTACCTGTTCCCGTAGCGACTGTCGTTACGCCACGCCGAATTGTCCAATTATAACTGTCCAACGAATTATCCGAAGCGGTAAATGTAATGGGCGTATTCGCACAAGCTCCCGTAACCCCCGCAGGCGTAAAATCCGTGTTCACGGTCGGTTTTATGGTATAATTTGCCGAAGTCGTAAACTGACAACCATTATCATAAGTAGCTGTAACTGAAACATTTGCAGTCGTTCCGCCCGTAAATGTAAAACTCGGACTGGCACTCGAAGAGGTCGCAGGCGTACCGTTTGTTACTGTCCAACTCCAATTCGTTACCGTTCCCGAAAGTCCCGAAACTCCAAACGGAATTGCTTGGTCAGCGCACAAACTGCCCGCACTGGGCAACGGATTGAGCGCAAAAGATAAATCATTGAATGTAATGGTTTCGTATTTTGGCGTACTACAACCATCTGAATTTGTGGCATTTAGCGTAATAAAATATGTTCCCACATCCGAAAATGTATAACCTGTTACGTGCTGTTGGTTTGTAAATTGATTAATTGGTGTAACCAAATTAGTCGAATTATAAATCACCCAATCGTATTGGTCAATCGTGGAGGCTGGCGGTGGAAAAGTCGTTAAGGTCGAGGTATTTGTAAAATTGTAGGTCGCACCCGCCGCACTACACGCCGTCAGATTGGTCGTAAAATCTGCGGCAATCGGATGCCGTACTTGAATGTAATCTTTTTTGGCGGTTTCGCCCGTACAAGTCGGATTTCCAGTCGCCGTACCGCCCGTAACTATCAAGCCCGATTGCGTTTCGATAATCAAAGTAGCCTGAAAATCACCGACATTATTATATATATGCGAAACTGTCTTTTCATTA
>CAZNYR010000021.1:12378-32263 GCA_964577275.1 uncultured Cytophagales bacterium
GGTCAGTAGTCGTATAACTTGTTCCGTCCCCAAATTTCCATGTACGGCGTTTTACATCGCCAATAATTGGCGCAGAAGTATCGGTTAAATCATTAAAATTGACCGTCAGAGGATAACAGCCTTTCCGAACATTCGCACTAAATTCGGGCGTGGCAGGCTTATAAACATAAATGGTTTCGGTTTCGGTGCGGTCGCCTCCAGCCCCGACAGAATTATGAAATGTAATCTGAACCGTGTAATTTCCTGTTGCAATGTAAGTTGCCTCTTGCGAATCGCCTACGAGTTGGTTCGGAGCTACGTTCGCATTTCCAAAATTCCAACTTACTGATGTCGCATCATCGCCTCCACCGGGTACGGCTCTAAAAGTATAAGTTGCTGTCCCACAACCGTTATTTTTAATCGTAGCACTAATGAATTGCGCTTGTATATTTTGTAAAAATCCAAAGCATATAAAAACCAACCCAAAAATGAATTTTTGGATGATTGATTGATTGTATTGTTGTTTCATTCCACTTGTTAATTAGCAATAAATCTTCCTTAGGTTTGTTTGGGTATCAACTTAACTTCTTGTCATGTAGGATTTTACGATAAATCCTTTCTTTTCAATCGACACTAAATAATATACGCAGGTCTGTGCGTTTTTATGTCCAAAGCAGACAAACTCTACTTTTTTTTCGACAAAATTATAACTTTATTCGACAAATTGAAAACTTGTCATTTCTAACCAAACCAAAAATTGCATTTCGGAGTATGATAGAATTTGGTTCGTATCGCAATTTTTTCAGATAAAACTTAGAAAACCTTATCTGCCACAAGACCAACGCAAAAGTGCAAGAACCTAAAATGTACACAAAAAGTTCATTTCGGTAGCTTCGCACGTTTTTTATCAAAAAAAATTTACGTTTGTATTTTTGATTTTAGCGTAATTTATTGATTATCAAATATTTTTGTAAATTGGAGTTTTAATTATATACTGCTGTTGGCGGTGTTCCCACAGCCGACTATAATCCTTTGAAAGTGAGTGGTTCGTGAAGACACGAACCACGGCAAAAAATCATGTTTTAGAAATTTTTAAACCACCTCTTTAGGTCTAACATATAATTTGAATTTATTATGAAAATAGAAATTAAACGGCTGAATGATGCTTTCCACATGGAAGCCAAAAACTCAACAGGCAACACTCTTCAAATGGATAGTTCCAGTTTGGCAGGCGGACATGATTTGGGATTGCGTCCGATGGAACTGATTTTGAGCGGAATGGGCGGATGTAGCACCATTGATATTTTGCTGATTCTCAAAAAACAACGCCTGCAAGTCGATGATATTCAGATTGTTGTCGAAGGCAAGCGCGCCACCGACCAAGTTCCAGCCGTTTTTACGGATGTACATTTGCATTACAAAATTATAGGAAATGTTCCTGCCGAAAAGGCTGCGCGCGCCATCGCCTTATCTTTGGAAAAATATTGCTCGGTTTCCAAAATGTTGGAACATAGCGTTCATATTACCAGTTCATTTGAAGTTATTGAAAATCAATAAGTTAGCTCCTCTCCTACTCTACCAACCTGTCAAATTGTTGAAAATTCGACAGGTTTTATTTCGCACAAAAATTATTCAATAAAAATACAAAAAAATCAAAAAACATTACATTATTATTATTTTGCTTGATGCGCTCTATTTTTCATGCGTTCAAAATAATTTCTGGTGGCTCTCCGAACGGTAGGAGCTAAAATAAAAGCCGCAATCAAATTCGGAATCGCCATCAGTGCATACATCCCATCAATCAAACTGATAACCGCCTGAATCGAAGCCACCGCCCCCAAAATAATAGAACTTACGTAGAAATAATTGTAATATTTTTGGTATTCTGCGCCCGCAATAAATCCCAAACATTTGGCACCAAAATAGGAAAATGTGAACAATGTCGTAATCGAAAAAATACTTGCACACAAAATCAAAATGTATTTTCCGAAATACGGAATTGCCGTTTCAAATGCCAATAAAGTTACGCCAATTCCGCTGCCTTCTGTTTTCCATGCCCCCGTAATCAGAATCGCCAAGGCAGTCATTGTACAGACAATAATCGTATCAATCACAGGACCTAACATTGCCGCAAGTCCCTCACGTACAGGCTCATCTGTCTTTGCTGCGCCGTGAGCAAGCGGTGCCGTTCCGATGCCAGCTTCGTTGGAAAAAGCCGCCCGTTTTACGCCCGTAATAATCATAGCACCCAACACCCCACCAAACAAGCTATCAGGCTCGCCCTGATAAAAAACGCCCTGAAAAGCATCCGTAAAAATCAGGGAAATGACTTGGGGCAATTTTTCAAAATTAGAAAAAACGATGTATAAAACCGCTACCGAATACAAAATTACCATAGCAGGTACCATTTTGGAAGCAACATCAGCGATGCGTTGGATGCCGCCAAAAATAACCACCGAAACCATCGCCACCAAAATAATTCCCGTCATAAAATCACTCATAAAATGCGCCTGTTCTGTAACAATATTTTGCGGAATCAAGACCACTTCTCGAAATATTTGAGTCAGTTGATTTGCCTGAAAAATAGGTAAAACCCCAAACATTCCTGCGACCGAAAAGAAAACTGCGACAGGTTTCCAGTTTTTTCCTAATCCTTCGGTCAAAACATACATCGGACCGCCTTGCAAATTTCCTTGCGAATCTCGCCCCCGATACATGACCGCCAGCGTGCAGGTAAAAAATTTGGTCGCCGTGCCAAACAACGCACTGACCCACATCCAAAATAAGGCACCAGGACCACCAATCGTAATCGCTACGGCAACTCCACTAATATTTCCCATCCCAACTGTCGCCGCCAATGCACTCGAAAGTGCCTGAAAATGCGTAATATCGCCCTCCGAATTGGGGTCATCATATTTGCCCCGAAGCACGTTTATGGCGTGTCCCAAATACCGAAAAGGGACAAATCCAGAATACAACATAAAAAATATTCCCCCGCCTACCAGCCAAAATAACAGCGGATACCCCCACGCCCAAGTGCTAAAAGTCGATGTAATTTTTTCAAATAATCCAAGAAAATCTAATGATGATAGTTTTGTCATAAGAATTGTATATTTAAACCCAAAAACCTGACAATCACACAGATTTATCAGGTTTGCGGAATCGTTATGTTTTTGATAAAATTACAGTGAACCCACAGGCATTTTTCTATCTACTTTCTTGACTAAACCCTGAAGCACCTTGCCCGGTCCACATTCTATAAATTCGGATGCGCCATTCGTTATCATATTTTGCATGGTTTGTGTCCAACATACAGGCGATGTCAGTTGTGCCACCAGATTTATTTTGATTTGAGATTCGTCCGTATATGCTTGAGCATCAACATTTTGATAAATCGGACATCTGGGCATCTTGATTTCGGTTTGCTCAATGGCTTCCGCCAATTCGGTGCGTGCCGATTCCATCAAAGGCGAATGAAATGCCCCCCCCACTTTTAGGGGCAATGCCCGTTTTGCGCCCGCTTCCTTGAGTTTTTCGCAAGCCATTTCGATACCTTGATACGAACCCGAAATGACTAATTGTCCTGGGCAATTATAGTTCGCAGGCACGACAACCTCCTCGATTTCGGCACAAATTTTTTCAACCGTTTCGTCATCCAAACCCAAAATCGCCGCCATACCCGAAGGATTCATTTCACAGGCTTTTTGCATGGCTTGCGCTCGTGCCGAAACCAATTTTAGCCCATCTTCAAAAGCCATCGAACCTGCGGCTACTAATGCCGAAAATTCGCCCAAAGAATGCCCTGCAACCATTTGAGGTTCAAAGCCTTGTGCAATTTTTGCTGTGATGACCGAATGTAAAAAAATAGCAGGTTGAGTTACCTTTGTTTGTTTCAAATCCTCGTCTGTTCCCTCGAACATGATGTCCGTAATTCGGAAACCTAAAATCTGATTTGCTTGCTCAAAAAGTGCGTGAGCAACTTCAGAATTATCATAAAGTAACTTGCCCATTCCCACAAATTGTGCGCCCTGTCCGGGGAAAATATATGCTTTCATAAAGTAATAATTCAAAGTTAATTTATCGTTTGATTTGAGTACAATCTATTGATTTTCAGACAATTATATCATCTAAATTAGGCACTACTGCGGACTACCAGAGCCAATTCTAAATAAAATTCAAGATACTATTTTTTGTTAAAAATAGATTTATGATGACAAATCTTATTTTGTAATAAATAATATAAAACATTATTTAACTTGCATTTTGCAACGTATCTAAGACATTTTTCATTTTAAGAATTTGCCGTTCACGCTCCAGAATCACGGGTTTTTTGGCACGCTCCAGACAGTCCATCGCCGCACATCGCTCGCAAGTCGAATGTACTTTTCGGATGGGAACAGTATTCCAGAATTTAATCGTTTTTTTGACGTGTGCATCTACCAAAATGCCAATCGTTACGCTAAAATTTTGGTTCGCAATCGGGTTTCTCAAGGCGACCGAAAGACATAAATATTGCGTATCTTCGTTCATATAATCAGAAATTTGTGCGCCATAAAGAATGTTATCTTCCTCACTTTTTGCCTGTAAATCAGCGAGTTCGTAAAGCAAAGAAATCGAAATCCATCGCCGACAATAATGCTCTTCCATCGCCGTGCCGTGCGGGGCGTGCTGTCCCGAAAAGTGTAATTCTTGGTCTAACGTAAATTCGTTTGCGTCCTGATGCTGACGCAATCGCAAAAAGAAAAACCGCTTAATGCCAAAACTTTGTGTCAGAATATTAGTCGTTCGATGAATTAACGTTTCTGCCGAAACTTGATATTTTTCGATAAGGCTCTCAAATTTATTGGCATCCCATGTTTCGTGGGCAAAAAAATCGGTCAAATCTTGCGACAAACTATCCTGATTCATCAGCAATGCGCCTGCAAAATAAGAGGCTTTGTAGTGGTTGAGTAATTGCTCAAAAGATTCTGCCTCAAACCAACGTGTAGTATAAGCTCTGTCCTTGATTTTCAGGTACTTATAGCCTAATTCACGGCTTAACGAAAAATTTTTCTGCTTGTTAGAAATATTAGGATTGAGTAAAATTCGGGCGGGCTTGCCTTCCAAATAAATGGTACGAAGTGATTGTAAATCAGGATTTTGACCGATAATTGTTTCATCCACTTCACACTGAAAACGAGTTTTTAGGATACGCACCACATCCTCAAGTTCAATCGGCTGGTCGGTAGGTAATTTATATTTAGAAGCAAAGGCAATAGCCTCATTTTCAATATCTTCCATGTAATTTTCGTGCATTTCTTGATAAGAACGCAACGCCGCACGATAAAAATTCTCGACCGACATATCGTATTTCCGAGAAATTTCGATGACCGTATTCAGAAACGCATTCAATTTGTCGGGTGCTTTGGCTATCAATTCGAGCAGGGTCGTTGGGCGAATGCCAAACATTTCGAGCGGCAATTCATCCAAAATATTGGAGCGAATAATTTTGGCAACCTGTGCATATCGCTTATCCAACTTCAAGGAAACCAGCCAATCATACGAAACGCCCAAGGCATTCGCCAACAAAATAATTTTATCGGCTTTAGGGTATTTTTTGCCTTTTTCGATTTCGTTCAGATACGAAACAGACAGCCCCGTTTGTGTGGCGAGTTGCGCAAAAGATAAACCTTTATCTTGTCGGCTTTTCTTGACCTTGAGCGCAAAAATTAATTGAATGCTCTGTTTATTTGTCATTTATCTCATATTCAGTTTTTTACGTTTTGGATGGATGGGGTCGAATCCCAAAACGATACACAAAATTCGGAATAAAAAACGAAAAAAACAAGCAAATTTGCTTTTAGCGAACTTTCGCTATTAACGACACGAAATAATCTCTAAAGTTTTAACACATAATATTTTCCTGTTTTTCCGAAAGTCCATAATTTTGAAAGATTCAAAACGTAATATTATGATACCATGAAGACTTTTTTAACTTTTTTGAATACATATTTTATCCCTCTGGTCGCCTTGATTCCAGCCCTATTTTTGGTGCTGGCACTCACCAAACGCTACATCTTTCAACGGCATCCCCAATCAAGACACGCCTGTTATATATCCAATCCAAAATTTAATCTCAAAAAAATAATCGCTCTGATATTCAGTATTTTAGGTCTTATTTTGGGATTCATTACTTTCTTCGGAAATATAGTTTCTGAAATGTATTGGGTCGCTGTCATGTTGATTTGTGGTGGTGGTGCAGAGTGGATTACGCCAACAAAACCAGATTTTTATCTTACTGATAATCAATTTATTATCAATAAACCTACACCCTTCAGATTTAAATATACCAAAATCAGACGACTATATTTATACACTTCAGGAATTTTTATTGTCTTGGAAACAGGCAAACACCTCGAATATTCGTTTAATCTTACTGAAAATCAAGAACTTATCCAGCAATTGCGACACATCGCCCAAAATTACCGCCAAATTCATTTCATGGATACTCTCCGTATTTCTTCTGTTCCTACCTAAAAAATAAATTCATCATTGTCATATTTTTGGGTCATAAACCAAATGTAATGTATTTTTAATCTATTATTTTGTTGCGCCAAGCAAAACCCAAATCATCGAAACGCTGATTTCGGATAAACATTTTTGGCTAAAATACGATACATCTTATAAAACGAAAACCGTACATTTTTATCAAATCTAAGATTTATGTCAAATACAAGAACTGCCGTCATCGTTGGTGCAACGGGATTAGTCGGTCAGGAATTACTAAAATTGTTGATAGCCTCCGAAAAATATGAAAAAATTACGGTGTTGGTACGCCGAGAGTTTGCGGTTAAACATCCAAAAATTATTACACAAATTATTGATTTTGAGCAAATTATGGAATCAAAATTCGAGGCAGACGATGCGTTTTGTTGTCTGGGAACAACCCTCAAAAAAGCTGGAAGCAAAACCAATTTTTATCGTGTAGATTTCACGTATGTTCATCATTTTGCCAAAATTTCAGCGCAAAACGGCGCAAAACAATTCCTGATGATTTCGTCAATGGGGGCGGACAAAAATAGTGTTTTTTATTACAATCAGGTCAAAGGAGCAATCGAAAATGCCGTACAACAATTTGATTTTCAGTATTTTGTAAAAATATTTCGTCCTTCTTTGCTCTTGGGCGAGCGTTCCGAAAAACGCATGGGCGAGGACATCGGCAAGATGGTTTTCAATCTATTTTCGCCCGTCATTCCTGCCAAATATAAAGGCGTGCAAGCGCGACAAGTCGCAAAAATGATGTACGAAATTGCGCTCGAAAACCGAAAACAATTTGCCATTTTTGAGTCAGACATCATTCAACAATATTAAATTTATGAACCAAAAAATTGTGTTATTCATCCTTTTAGGGATGATTTTGGGATGCAGTTCCAAAACAGAACCCTTTGAAATTGAGGGAGTTATGTATTATCCTACGGAAATTGGTCATTTTGTAAGTTATGACGTGAGCCAAACGGTTTATGCACTCCAAAGCACTCCGCAAACTACGCATTATCAAATCAAAGAGCGCATTACGGGGATTTTTAAGGAGGCAGAAAATGGAAATCCGACAGTTTATCAGGTAAGTCGTTTTCGGCGCAACTCTGCTTCTGACGGCTGGGGGCTGGTGTCTATCGGCACGTTTCGTAAAGATAATCAGCGAGTTATCAAAACTGAAGCGGGAATGCCTTATGTAGTTTTGACTTTTCCGATTCGGGCTGGCGCAACTTGGAACGGCAATACGTTTAATAATTTGGGACGGCAAGATTACGAAATGACTGATTTAGGGCAAATTTATTCTTCGGAAAATACAAATTTGGTTTTTGAAAAAACGCTGACCGTTCGGGAGGCACAGGATTCGTCCGCAGTCGAGAAAAATGCCAGTCAAGCCATTTATGCCAAAAATGTAGGTTTAATTTATCGAATTTCGGAAAATTATGTGTATTGTCAGACGGCAAATTGCTTTGGGCAAGAAATTATTGAAAGCGGCGAAAAAATAGAACAGAAAATGATTGACTTTGGAATAGAATAAATCATGTATAAAATGGCATTGATTGGAGCAGGAAATCTGGCGTGGCATCTTGCTCCCGAATTAGAGCGTCAGCACGCAGTTTTGGTTACAGAAGTTTATAGCCGAACTCAAAAAAATGCAAAAAAAATAACCCGACTTTTGTACGAAGCGCAAGCCGTAACTTCTTTAGATTTTTCGGAATCAGAGGCAGAAATATTCGTCTTGGCGGTTTCTGATGATGCGCTTTCGGAAGTCATTTCGGAGCTTCGTTTGCCCGAAGATGCGCTGGTTATTCATACTTCAGGCACAAAATCATTATCAGTATTAGAACGCTTTGAGCGGTATGGCGTTTTTTATCCCTTGCAGACCTTTAGTCAAGGCAAAAAAGTAAATTTTCGGGAAATTCCCTTTTGTTTGGAGGCTTCCGATACCGAAACATTAGATATTTTGGTAGAATTGGCAGATTATTTAACCGAAAATATTTTTCATATTACTTCCCAAGAGCGCGTAAAATTGCATTTGGCGGCTGTTTTTGCTTGCAATTTTACCAATCATTTATTGGCAATTTCATCAGAAATTTTACGAAAAAATCATTTGGAGTTTGATTTATTAAAGCCCTTAATTCGAGAAACTATCGAAAAAGGATTGCGAGAAAATCCACTGGAAGTACAGACAGGTCCCGCCATCCGAAACGACCAGATGACCCTGGAGCGTCATCTTGAAATAATACAAAATCAACCTGAATTTTATCAGATTTATCGCGCCATGACCGAAAGCATCCAGACGTTAAAATAATTTTAAAAATTAATTTAAAGTTTAATACCCATAACGGTAATGTCATCTCGCTGATTTTCAGTGCCTTGATGCGTATCAAGGAGTTCCTCTAATTTTTGTTTTTGGGTGGCTAAAGGCTGCGTGTGTACTTGCTGTAATACGGCATAGAATTGTTTTTTGCCCAATTTCTCACGTTTGGCATCGTTTTGGTCGATATAGCCATCCGAAGCCAAATACAAACGCGTTCCAGCTTCAAAGCTAAATTCATGATTTTTGAATGCTTTTTTGATTCGGCTTTCGATACCGCCTAATGCTTTTTTAGAGCCTTTACATTCCTGAATTTCATGGTTTTGCGTGTAATAAAACGGCAGTTTTGCGCCTGCAAATTGAACGCTAAATTTTTTATCTTTTGGCTCAATCGCACAAACAATCACATCCATACCGTCCCGATTGTGGGTTTCTTCTTGCTTGAGTGCTTGTTTGATTTTGATGTGCATCATTTCTAAAATTTCGGCGGGCTGAAATATTTTTTTCTCATTAATAATTTGATTAAATAATGAATACCCAATCATTGACATAAAAGCACCCGGCACACCATGCCCCGTACAGTCGGCAACAATCGCAAAGGTATGATTATCAACATAATTGACCCAATAAAAATCGCCCGCTACCATGTCTTTGGGACGATAAATCACAAACGAATCGGCGAATAATTTATCCATCGTATAAGGCGGTGGCAGAATTGCTGTTTGAATCGTTTTGGCATACCGAATACTTCCCGTAATGCTTCGATTTTTCTCTTCGATGACTTGATTTGCATTCTTTAAACTGCTGTAAGCCTGATAGTTATCTAAAGCTATCGCTACATAAGCACCCAACGTTTGCATAATATCCATGTGATATTCGGAATATGCATTTTCGTCAGGACTTTGTACGCTCAAAATGCCTACGACTCGATTTTCAGCTACCAAAGGCAGGCAAATTACTGATTTCAAGAGTTCATCATTATCGTAAGCATCTAATGACCGTAAGTATTTTTTGTACTCTTTGTTAATATCATGAATATGGACAGGCTTTTGATTTTTGATTGCCCAACTTGCCAGACGGTCATCAGAAATAGAGGCTTGGAGGTCATCCATACGCTCGCCCTTGTACATATATAACACATAATCAATGGTTTGCGTTTCTTCGCTGTATGTGCCAATGCCAAACTCGGTGGCATCCATCAGGTCGTTAATTTGTTTATACACCAACCCGATAATAATATTCAAATCCAACGTAGCGGTAATATCTCGCCCAATTTTACTGATGAGCGAAATGCTATCATACGATTTTTGGAGTTCGTTTTTTTGTTGGTCAATAAAATCTCGTTGTGCCAAAATTTCTTCTTGATTTTGTTGCAATTCTTCATTTTGCGACAAAATTTCTTCTTGTTTTTGGTTAATTTCTGCGTTTTTGGCTTGTAATTGCTTGCGTTGTTTTTGGGAAATATACAAGGCATAAATAATTACTAACAGAAACAATGCCCCAAAAATAATGACGGCAAGCCCGTAATACCGCAGGGATTTTTCTTGTTCTAACTGCTTGTCTTTCAGGGATTTTTCACGTTCGGCTGCTTCCAGAGCCGCTTGTTTTTGTTTGGTTTCGGCTTTTTGTTTTTCGGCGATAAGTCTTTGTTGTTTGGCTACTTGTTTAGCACTAACTGCTTCGGCTTCAGCTTTTTGTTTTTCGGCTTTTTGTCGTTCATTTTCAGCCTTTTGCTCGGCAATTTGCAAGAGATTAACCGCCTGTTGTCGTTGCAAGGTTTCTGTCCGAAGTTCGGCTTCCTTGCGTGCCTGCTGTTGTTTCAGGACTTCGACTTCTTTGGATTTCGCTTCTCGTTGGAGTTCGGCTTCTCGCAGTTTGGAGGCTTGTCGTTCTTTATCCGCCAACATTTCCTTGATTCGATTCTCTTCCTGTTCAAGTTCGGCTTGTTTATCAAGCAATTTAGCTTGTTCGTCTTGTACTTCTTGGGCTAATTTTTCTTTGATTTGTTGATAAAGTCGGTCATATTTTTGAGATTCCTTGAAATCCCCGTCTTGTCCATAAATTTCGGATAACACTCGATAGCTTGTCGCCAGAACTTCCTGATTATCAGTTTCTTTGACGGTTTCCATCGCTTCAAATGCCACATTCAACGCCTGTCCATTATTTCCACTTACGTAGTGATTAGCGGCTAAATAATTTTTGATTTCGGCTATTCTGACGGGATTATTTTGTTTTTCGGCAAGGCGCAAAGCCTGTGCATAAAGTTCTCTTGCTTTCTGATAATCACCTTTTTGGGTGTATGCCGTTCCCGAATTCAGAAGCACCAAGGCGTTATCTTCGGGGGTCGCATTTTTCTGATTTTCTCGGCTCAATGCGATGAGTTTATCGTACATCTGCATCGACTTGTTTTCGTCCCCCGCCTGTTTGTGTAAATATCCTAAATTATTGTAACTGGCTAAAACTCCATTTCTATCTTGCTGATTCTGACGGACTTGCAAAATTTCTTCGGCGTATTTTATCGCTTCAGGCAAATTATTAACATCAATCGCAAGGTCAGATAAATGCGTTAAGGTTTGGGAAAGCCCTTGATTATCAGCATTTTGACGTTGAATTTGTGCGATTTGTGCGTAATGTGCATAGGCTTCTATATTTTTATCCGCATATTTTTCGGTAAATGCCAAATTTTGAAGCGTATTCAAGAGTTCATTTCCCGAAACGCCTGTGTTTTTCTGAATTTGATAGGCTTGACTATAATATTCTGATGCCTTCAGAAAGGCACTCTTTTTCCGATAAAATTGACCTATATCCTTCAAAATAGGCACTTTATCCGTGTCTTTTTTAGTGGCAGACAATTTTTCGAGCAATGTTGTCAAATCATCTTGTCCGTATCCGTTGGAAAAAATCAAAAATCCAACGAAAATAAATCCGAAAAATGCGATACGTTTGAGAGCCATGTGTTCATTTTAATTGTTATTCCCCAAAATTAAAAAGGTCATTTCTTATCCTAAATAGCAAAATTCTGACCAATTTGGATTGTCCAATATACAAATAACTCTTTGGATAGAAAATAAAAATCAAGTTCTCCCTCAAAAATTATAGCACACAAAATCAATTTATGGTATTATTTTAATATTTTGAATAAATTATTTAATAAAATTAGTTGTTAAAACAATATTTTACGCAAAAAAAATTTGACCGTATGACCATTCCAAAGACCAAAATTAATAATACAAAACCTTACATTTTGGTTTCACATCTTGTTGGCAATCAAAAATAACGGTTTATATGATAAAAAATCAATATGATGCGGTCATTATCGGCAGTGGCATGGGGAGCCTAACAACCCCCTGTCTATTGGCAAAAGCAGGGCAAAAAGTAGCAGTTTTAGAGCAAAATTATTTGGCGGGCGGATGCACAAGTTCGTATTGGCGCAAAGGTTTTGTCTTTGAGAGCGGCGCAACAACACTCGTTGGGCTGGACGAAAATATGTCCCTGAAATATCTGCTTGATGAGCTTGGCATTACCCTAAATCCGATGCTCCTCGAACTCCCGATGCAGGTGCATTTTTCGGATAAAAAAATACTAAATCGCTATCAAAATCTGGATGCGTGGATTGCCGAAGCCCAACGACATTTCGGCACCAAAAATCAGCGGGCTTTTTGGCAATTTTGTTATCAAATCAGTCAGTTTGTTTGGAAGACTTCTTTGCGCCAAAAATATTTCCCGCCTTCCAATTTTCAGGATATTTGGCAGACACTCAAAAATACGAATTGGACGCAAGTTCGGCACGCCCGTTATGCCTTTATTTCGATGCGAAATTTGCTACAAAAATTTGATTTATTAGACAATACAAAATTTGTACAATTCGTAGATGAACAATTATTAATTACGGCACAAAATACACATTCGGAAGTGAATGTGCTTTTCGGAGCAACAGCACTTTGTTATACCAATTATGGCAATTATTATGTGGCGGGCGGCTTGATTAATTTAGTCAATCCTTTGATTGAATTTTTAGAACAAAATCAAGGCAAATTATTCTTGCGTTATCCCGTTTATAAAATTACGAAAAAAGATGCAAATTATTTGATAACTTGCAGACTACGAGGAGATAAAGAAATAAATTTTATGTCAAAATATCTAATTTCGGGGATTCCGCTCAATAATCTGACGGAGATTTTTGAAAGGGATAAATTTCAGAAAAAATATACCCAAAAATTACTGCCTTCCGAGAAATTAAATGGCGCATTTCAGATGGGCATTGGGTTTGTGCCGCACCGCAAAACGACTTGTATTCATCATCAGATTCATCTGGAAAAACCTTTATCCCAAATCCATTCAAATAGTATTTTTCTAAGTTTGAATCACCCCAAAGATAGCACCCGATGCGATGAGGAACACCATGCCGTAGCCTCGATAAGTACGCACGTTTCGCATCCCGATAAAAATGCTTTTTTGGATAAAAACAAACTCGAAACCGAAATCTTAGAAGTCTTAGAAAAGCACGATTTGATACGACAAAATCACGTCATTTATCAGCATTCTTCCGCTCCAAAAGCATGGGAAAAATGGACGCTTCGCAAGTTCGGGGCGGTGGGCGGTTATCCGCAATATTTCGGCATCAAACCTTGGGAAATGCCCGATGCGCGCGCTGGTAATGGACTTTATTTGTGCGGCGATACGGTCTATCCGGGACAAGGCATTGCGGGCGTTACGTTGGGCGGGATTATTGCGTTTGAAAAGTGGAAAAAAGACCATGCACCCGAATTGGAAAGCTAATTTTAGCGAATTATGCAGATTTTTTGAATGAAATTTGATTTTCAAAACTATAAATCCTATCTTGAGCAATTAAAACAGAATATTAGAACTACTTTTGAATGCTCTTGAACTTCTTTTCAACGCATTTTTTTCAGAAATTAGCCCAAAAAATAAGGCAAACACAACCAAATTTTAATCCAAAAAAACGACTCGAAACCTGAATTTGAGAGAGTTAGCACGAAAGATTTCACACTTGAAAAAAACAATTACATGAACGATTTTGATAATCAATTAACTCGGATAGGCGTTTTCTATGACGGAAATTATTTTTTGAAAGTCAGTAATTATTACAACTACGAACACCCCCGAAAAGCCCGTATTAGCATTGGCGGTTTGCATAACTTCATCCGAAATCGGGTTGCCAAAGAAGAGGGCAAAAACATGAGGTCTTGCCATATTGTCGATACGCACTATTTCAGAGGGCGACTCAATGCCTATGATGCCCGTGAACAAAATAAATTGTATCACGACCGCATCTTTGATGATATTTTGATGAATGAAGGTGTCATTACACATTATTTACCTTTGCGAACGCGCGGCGGTAAACGAGAGGAAAAAGGCATTGATGTCTGGCTGGCTCTGGAAGCCTACGAAATGACGATTTACAAACAATTTAATGTCTTGGTTCTCATCGCTTGTGATGGCGATTATGTGCCGTTGGTTCGCAAGCTCAATACCTTAGGCACGCGTGTTATGCTTTTATCTTGGGATTTTAAATATATTGATGACAAAACAGGCTACACCCGCGAAACTCGTACTTCGCAAGAACTTATCGACTCGGCGACCGTGCCTGTTTCCATGCACGAAGTGATTGATAATCGAGCGCATCGTAACGATTCGCACATCAATAATTTGTTTGTCAGCAATACACCAGATATTTATACCCCAACACCTATAACTACCTCATCATCAAATAATTATACTAATTCCAACTCTACCAATAGTTCTTCTAATCATACGAACACGGCTCACGCAAATCATACCAAGCATCCCGAAACAGAAAAACCAGAAACAGCTACGGATACTCAGGATGTGATGCGTAGTATTTTACTAAGTGTCAAAAATGGATACGGTTTTGTTTCTGCACCGCCAAATAATTTGTTTTTTAGCCACGAAGATTTACGTAACTGCGATTTTAGTGAGTTGCGAGAGGGCGATACGGTCGAATACACAATAGGCATCAATGACCGAGGCGAATATGCCACCAATATTCATAAAATTTTCCCCGAAGGCATCTCTTCCGCATATAGCGATAATGTCCGAGATGGCGATGATTATGAAGAAACCGAATCGGTGTATTCCGAGCCTTATAATTATAATAATGATAATCATTAATTTGATATAATCTGAGGGCTTCAAGAAACCGAAAAACGAATCCAAATAGCGTTTTTCGGTTTTTTTAAATCTACTGATTTTCAGGACTTAATGGACTCCCAAAGAAAAACCTACTTTTGATTTATTTCAAACAAAAACAAAATTGATACGAATTTTTTACTTGCCATTTTTTTGCGTAAATTCGGAAATTATTCCGAAAAAAAACACCCTAAAAAACAATAAACGTATTGATTATCAATAATTTGTGTACTTAAATTTTATTCTGCACGCAGAGTACTTTAGAAAAAATTATGCTCACATTTATTACTAAAAATACAGATAAAAACACCTACTAAAATCAGAAATGCTTATGGAAATTTTTGCTTCAGTTTTTCAGCAATTATTATTCGGGTTCATTTTGTTGGCGGTTGCTTTCACGATTGCTTCACGAGTTAAAAAAATCAGAAATCATATCTTATTAGGCAAACCGCTCGACCGCACCGACCGCCCAGCCGAACGCCGTAAAAATATGCTACGGACGGCTTTTGGACAGAAAAAAATGTTTGACCGTCCTCTTATCGGATTATTGCACGCCACAGTTTATGGTGGTTTTTTGCTCATCAATATCGAAGTTTTAGAAATCGTATTGGATGGCATCTTGGGAACGCATCGGTTATTTGCACCGTATTTAGGTGGGTTTTATACCTTTTTGATTAACTTTTTTGAACTTACTGCCTGGGCAGTTGTGGCAGTTTGTGCAATATTCCTGATTCGGCGTAATGTATTCAAAATCAAGCGTTTCCAATCCGCCGAAATGAACGGCTGGGCAAAATTAGACGGAAATCTGATTCTCATTTTTGAGATTGTCTTGATGTTTTTTCTCTTTACCATGAACGCCACAGATGCCATTTTGCAAACCCGAACCGATAGTCAATATGTCCTGAATCATTATCACTCAACGGGGACATTTTATGGCAGTTATGTCTTTACGTTTCTTTATCAGAATCTAAGCACAACAGGTTTGTTGCTGCTCGAACGTACCGCTTGGTGGTTTCATATTGTAGGTATTTTTTGTTTTGCGATATATGTAACTTTTTCCAAACATTTGCATATTATCTTGGCTTTTCCGAACACCTATTTTGCCAATTTGGATGCTTTTGGCAAATTGGAAAACTTGGAATCGGTACAGAAAGAAGTCCAAATCATGCTGAGTGGCGAGGAGCCGCCGATGGATGCCCAACCCGAAGAAATTGGAATATTTGGTGCAAAAGATGTCGAAGATTTGACCTGGAAAAATTTGTTAGACGCATATACTTGTACAGAATGTGGGCGATGTACTTCGGTTTGTCCCGCCAATATTACGGGCAAAAAATTATCGCCTCGCAAAATTATGATGGATACCCGCGACCGACTCGAAGAGGTTGGAGATCAGAAAGTTATGGACAAAACATTCGAGGATGGCAAAGCATTATACGGCGATTATATCACCAAAGAAGAAATTTTAGCCTGCACCACTTGCAATGCCTGTACCGAAGCCTGTCCCGTCAATATTGAACCCGTCAATATCATTATGCAGTTGAGGCGATATATGGCATTGGACGAATCCGACTTGCCAAACTCTTGGAACTCCATGCTTGCCAATACCGAAAATAATTTCGCACCCTGGGCATTTTCGCCCACTGACCGATTTAATTGGGCAGACGAATTAAAGCAACAAGAAGCCTCATAAACTCATGTACTTTTTTGTCCTAAAAGCCTCAAAATTAACCTTATTTTTGAGGCTTTTTTGATGCCAACAACTTAAACTACAAATTTTATCTTCTCGCCTGACGCTCCTATTTTATCTATTTTTTTAGAGGATTCATCGAAAAAAACAGCCACACAGGAATCTTTTTATCTGTTTTGGGATTGATTTTTTAACAGTTTATTGATATTTAAAGAGATTTTGAACTCATTTTATATCAAAAATCATATCAAATACCGATTTGATACCATTTTGTACCAACGTAATGGCTCTTGAAAAATTGTAGTACTTTTGAGCAAACAACGAACTTTTTAACCCATAACACGAATGCCTGATACTGCCATGATATATCAGCAAGCACTCGAAATCACGCAAAACTATCAACATGAAATTCTGGTTGGTGCTGGCTTGCTGCTCGTGAAAATAGGCGCATTTTCGGCTTTTATTTATTTGATTATCAAGACTTTCAGAAAAATATTACCCTACGAAATTACCCAAAATATTCGTTCCGTCATTTTTGCGATGGCAATGCTGGCAAGCGTAGCACAACTGCCTGATTATTACCATGATTACCACATAACAGGGATTTATCAACTCAAAGGCAAGTATATTTCAACGGTTTATAGTTGTGCGGGTGAAGTATGCGATTCGTATGATATTTTTGCGATTTCGGAGCTGACTGCTTTTTCGGAAAATCAAGCCATGCAGGCTCTTCAGGTTCAAGATGCCCAAATTGCTTGTAATGATTTTGTCATCACTCGTTTTGTGAATCGTGAACTTAAAAAACTGCGCCACGAAATCGAAGCCAACGCCGCTCAACTGATTCTTGAGCATTATCCAAAAATGAACGAACATTTACGCCAACAAGTTGAAAAACAAATTGTTAGCAACAAAGAAATTGAAATTTTGCAAGACATTAAATCCAAAGAATTAACCATTATCACGCTCACTTTTGGAGATAAATTCTCCTTTCTGAACCATCAAAATACCCGTTATCAAGTCATCCCATATATGATTTGGGACAAAAATCATCAACTTATTTATCAACGAAACCATATTCAAAACCCTTAGTAAACTTATTGATTATCAATATTTTGAGGGCTAACAGGAATCGTAACGACAAATTCTGTTCCTTTTCCGATTTCGGAATGCACCTGAATTGTACCTTTGTGGCTCTCGATAATACCAAAACTAATCGACAAGCCCAAACCCGTACCATTTCCGACAGCTTTGGTCGTAAAAAATGGCTCAAATATTTTCTCAAGATTTTTTTTCGGAATGCCCACTCCTGTATCTTTGATAGAAATATGCACCCAACGGCGGTCAATTTTTTTATCCAATTCGCCTGATAATGAGGTAGTTATCGTAATTTTGCCTTTGCCCTCAATCGCCTGCACCGCATTGGCGAGCAGATTCATGAATACTTGATTCAGTTTACCGGGATAACATTCAATTTTTGGTATCGTGGCATCGTAATTTTTGATAATTTCGATGTAATCTTTATAGCGATTTCGTAAAATAATGAGCGTTGCATCAATGCCTTCATGCAGGTCAATTTGTTTGAGCGCATCCTCATCCAGACGAGAAAATGTACGTAACCCCTTGACAATCTCCGCAGTACGCTCGGCACCCTTCTGAATATCGTTCAGGATTTCACGAGCTTCGACACATGACTCCTCAAATTCGAGTTCCTCCTTGAGGGCTTCGATTTCTTGTAATTTTTGGAACGCTGTTTTCATATTTTTGAGCAAAGGCGAATTATACTCACGAGCCACCACAAAAATATCGTCAATGCTCATTTGCAAGGCATTTGTTCCTGCATACACAAAATTAACTGGATTATTTATTTCGTGTGCAATGCCTGCGGTCAGCAAGCCCAAACCCGCCATTTTTTCGGACTGAACTAATTGAGCTTGGGCATTTTTCAACTTTCGTAAGGCTTCATTAAGTTCTGTATTTTTATTATTAAGTTTATGTACTGTTCTTTGTAAAGTTTCGGTCTGCAATATAATTTCTCGTTTTTGTTGCTCAAGAATCGCATTTTTTTCGGTAACGATTTCGTTTTGGCGTTGCAAATTTTCCCGATTTTCTCGTAAACGGTTCAGCATCAGGGATATATCTTTAGATAACATTCCTATTTCGTCTTTCGTGTGGATGAGTGCAATATCTACATCAGACGAAAATTCGGCTTGTGTAACCTGATGAATCGAATCGGAAAGTTGTAAAATGGGCTGCCCCAACCGAAGCGTTACAAAATATCCGAGTAAAATATTCAGCGAAATCCCCAGAATCATGACCAAAATCAGAATAATTTTGATGTGATGGCTAATATCTTCCGCCTGAATAAAAACTTTCGTGCTAATTTCCTGAATCTGACGTTCTATGATGTCGGTTAAATCAATAAGTTCATTCTTCAAACCACTATGATTATGAAACCCAACCGTTCGTTCGATTTCTGATATTTTGATAAAATCATTTAAATAATCGTCCAAATTTTCGATAACCTTTTGTTTTTCAGGATGTTGTGGCGGATTTTCCAAGTCGGCTTTCAGGTGTGCCACTGTTGTTTTTACCTCGCCAACATAATCCGAACGCTTACGCAAAAAGAAATTTTTTTCAGCCTTACGAATCTCCCCCACTTTTTGTTGATTCGTAAACGGTGAATTTTCGACCGCCCGAATGCGGGACAACATTTCGCCCTCCAGACCCTGTTCATGAAATCCACGCATTTTGATTAAATGTACTAACGTATCAAAATGTTCGTTGAATCCTACAATTTCATCTTGGATAAGTTCAATTTTATTCCCAATTCCGATAGGATGTAATTCTTCGATATGCCGTAGTTCGGTCAATAAATCTTGCACATCATGTACCAACATTTTGCGTTGTGTCAGAAAACGACTCTCTTGCGTTTCAAAAAAATCCAGATTTTCAGTTTCGTAACTAAAAAAATCTTTTTCTAACTTACTGATTTCCTTGAACTTGAGATTTAAATTACTCAAAATTTTGAACATTCGTTCGACTCGGTCTTCCTTAATTTCAAACCAATACACCGACAAAACCATGAGGCTCGTAATGATAAAAAATGTAGAAACCGCCAAATAGAGTTGTGTGCGAACCGTGCGCAACGAAAATAAACCGCCCTTCTCGGAAAGTAACATAGGTTTAGTTTTGAGTACCTGAAAAAAAATTTTCATAAA
>CAZNYR010000021.1:32273-39375 GCA_964577275.1 uncultured Cytophagales bacterium
CTTTCCAACTATCTAGAAATAAATCACCAAATCCTTTTTTCATAAAATAAGTAAAAATTCCCGTGCCAGACATTTTTTTTCAATAAAATTGTTGGCAAACATGATAAAACTTCAAAAAATATCATGCTTATTGCGCCAAAACCTCACGGGTATCCATCTGATATACAGGCAAATGAATCACAAATTCAGTGCCTATCCCTACTTCGGTAAATAGTTCAATCATGCCATGATGTTTTTGGATAATTCCATGACTTATCGAAAGTCCCAAGCCTGTCCCTTCGCCTACGTCTTTGGTCGTAAAAAAGGGGTCAAATATTTTGTGTTGAATCGGTTTAGGGATGCCAGTTCCACTGTCTTTTATTGCAATTTTAACATATTCGACAGAGCGATACTCATGCTGGTAGGTCGAAGTAGAAATACAAATTTCGCCTTTATCTTTGATGGCTTGCACGGCATTTGCCAAAATATTCATAAAAACTTGATTAATCTTACCCGGCAGGCACTCCACAGGTGGAATTTTGCCATAATTTCGCTCGACCTGAATGCGGTCTTTATACTGATTTCGTAGAATAATTAATGTCGAATCTATATTTTCATGCAAATCTACGGCTTTGATGTCGTTCTCATCAAGTCGAGAAAAAGTTTGCAAACCTTTGACAATTTCAGCGGTTCTTTTTGCGCCATTTTTGATGTTGCAAAGCATTTCCGAAAGTTCCGTTTGTGTTTCTTCGATTTCCAAATCTTGTTTAAGCTCCTGAATTTCAGCTAATTTATCAACCGCATTTTCGGGAGTCAGCGTTTCATAGGCTTCTAATAAGGTTTTAATATCTATAATACTGATTTCCAAGGCATTCGTACCCGCATACACAAAATTAATAGGGTTATTCAGTTCGTGTGCAATTCCCGCCGTGAGCTGTCCGAGCGAAACCATTTTTTCGGACTGAACTAATTGAGCCTGAGCATCTTTGAGATTACGCAATGTATCTTGAAGGCTTTTTTGTGTGTTTTCGAGTTGGTCATTTGCTTGTGCCAAATGAGTCGCTTTTTGCCGTAATTCCTCTTCGGATTCCTGTAATTTATGGTTGAGCGTCTGTAATTCGTGATTATTATGTTGCGTTTTAATCAACAAATCATTCATATAAAAATGACCTTTTTCAAGACTCTGCTCGTATGCCGCATTGGTTTTCTTAAAAAAAACGACTAAATAAAAATTACATAAATTACTCAAAATCAAGCTCATATATTGTTGTGTAAGCGTGAAATTTTCTGATTGACGAATCAACGGTTCATAATTTTGATGATAAACTTTGATGAAAATAAGCACCAAAATTGCCAACGTAAAATAAACATAACGACACCGATATTTCTTAAATGTCATAATCGGAATCAACGAAACAGGCATCAAATACAAAAACATATACGTCTGATAATCATTGATAATACAGGCTAATCCAATCCCTAAAACCGCTACCCACAAAAATATATGCACCGAAACCACATTCAAACCCCTGAAATTCAGGTAAATAACACCTACAAATGACATGATTAAACTCGCCGCAAATCCAAGTTGGGCGGCATCCATTTCCCAAACAGAAACCAAGGTGCTAAGCAATGCCGTACCGATCGCGATGAGCGATAACCCATTGATTAACATAATATTACGCCCCATATTTGGCGGCATATTTTTCCGAATCCCGATATGGGTCATACGACTTAAAAATAGTAACATCTTGATTATCAATTATTTACGAGGATGTTGATGTTCATCTCGTTTTCCTTTTTTGTAGCCCTGCCCTACTTTGGGGTTTTTATTGAAGAAAAACCATCGCTTCAAAAACCACTTTTTTTTGCCTTTAAAACAAGCTCCTTCGTGTAAATGTAACATTCTAATATGACATTGCTCTAATTTACAGCGTTTTATGCGTTTTTTACAAGGGTCTTCCCCTTCGCTCGCACTTGGGTCGCTTCCCGAACGCCCGCCAAAGATACTACAAGAACAACTTATTCCGATTATCAAAAAATATACCCAAAATTTTCGCATCAAATTTTATTAAAAGTTAAAAAAGTTCTATCAATTTCAAATCAAAACGCTTTTTTTGGCTCGATATGCACATCAACCGTAACAAGTTCATGTAAGTTTTAAGGCTTAAAGATACATTTAAAACTTCATTTAGAAGCAAATTATTCCGTTTTTTAGGGCTTCTGCATCAAAATATTTTGTATTTTTCGGAACTCATTAATATCAAAGTGCTGGCGTATTATTTTGACTATCAGAAAAATACAAAATTTTAACCATTTTTTACATTTAATATTACTGATGTATGAAAACAACTCTTTTTGATTTATCCGAATATCACACAGTTGCCCAAGATGATATAGATTGTTTCATAGATTTACTGCTTCATACCGTATCGCAGTTGAGGCTTTTCATAGTAATTTATGAGCAGGCATTACAAGAAAATAATCCAACAAAATTTCGGGATAATTTACATCGAATGTATCCAGTTTTTGAGATGCTCAAAATGAAAGAAATCACGAATTTGGCGCAAGAAGGACGGGAATTAATTTTGGTAAATATGGACGATAAACCATTGATTACGAATCACTTAGATGAACTAAAATGTATTATATTTGTCATTATCGAAAATCTGGAATACCAAATCGAAAATACTAAAATTTCAGGATAAAATCAGTTGCTTCTTGTGGATTAGAAACTGCAGAAATTGAGCCATGATGCAGGCGCATCATCTGACGAGAAAGACTCAAGCCAATCCCCGAACCTCCTTGTTTTGTACTGAAAAATGGGATAAAAATACGCTCCAATGCATCAGGCTCAATGCCTGCTCCATTGTCCCGAACCGTAATAAATGGACGACTTTTATTGTCCAATTCTGCAATAATTTCAATTTTTTTGTCAGATTTATCCTCTTTTTCAAGAGATTGAATCGCATTTTTAACCAAATTAATTAATATTTGAGCAATCATATTTTTATCCGCCGTAATGAGCAACGAATTAGGATTAATTTGATAATTCAAGCTAATCTTTGCTTTTTCTGCATCGTGTTGCATCAGCCGTATAACGTCTTCGACAATTTCAGTTACTCGAATATTTTGAAAGGTAGGCGTTGGAATATGTGCCATATTTCGGAAATCATTTACAAACCGACTTAACCCCTGACTTCGGCGTTTGATAGTCTGAACAGCAAGCTGAATATCCGCTAAATCTTCCGCCATAATTGCTTCATTTTCAACTTCTTCCATCAAATAATCAATTTCACCTTCCGCAGTCGTTGCCAGCGAAGAAATGGGCGCAATCGAGTTCATAATTTCGTGTGTTAGCACTCGAATCAGACGCTGCCAAGCTTCCATTTCTTGTTCTTCGAGTTCATTATGAATATTCTGAAGTGTGATGAGTTTGTATTCTTTGCCCTGTAACGTAAGTTCGATGGCATACAAAGAAAGTTGTACTATTTCACTACCCTGAATAATTTTGACTAATCCACTTGTTCCCGTTTGGATAGCATGTAATTTTTCGACTAATTCTTCACTTAAATGTTCTAAATTTTTAATATTCGTGAGTCGATTAAGTTTAAAAAATCGCTTGGCAGTGGTATTCACAATTTGCACTTCTCCATCCTTATCAAAAGATAAAATTCCGATGCCAATATGATGAATAATCGTTTTGAGGTAATGATATTGCGCTTCTTTTTCAGTACGAATTTCACGAAACTTTTGCATCACATTATTAAATGCTTGTTGCAAATCTTCAAAGGATTCGCCTTCGGTACTAAGTTTGTAGGAATTAGAAAAATCATCATAACGTATTGAATTTAAGAGATTTACAACTTCTCGATTTGTATTTTCGACTTGTTTAATTAGTCGAATAACCTGAAAGATAATTAAAATCCCCAATCCTAAATTGGTTGCCGAATATCCCGATTGTCCGATGAGCAATGAAAACACAAAAATCGAAACGCTCAATATCGTAATTCGGACAAAGACATTAAACCGAAAGTTTTTAAAACTCATCTCGTGGATACCCAACATTTTGTGTGCCTCAAGGATGAGTTTATCGAAAATTTTAAAAGGCAATTCGTTTTTCAATTTTTTTGTTTTTTACAGGATAACAGCACTTGTAAGATTATACTAAAATAAATTAAAAATTATAGTTTTATGGTTTATACTTTCATCACTCACCAAACTCCCCGACTGCTCCGAAGATACGGCAAAAATGGTACGATTTTCTAAAATTTTGAAGCCGATTGTGCCAAATTCTGAGCATCAGACAATCTTCGGAAACAAAAATATTGCAGATTATGCGCCCACCCTGTGGAGGCTGTAAATCCCCAAATGACTTGGGTTTCGCCCTGAAAAACATCGTCAATCAGATTTCGAGTACCTTGATAAACGGTTTTGCCATCCAGAAAGACGGTAATTTGTTGGGGTTCAGGCTCCCAGCGCATCCTGAAATTATGCAAAAAATTATCTTCAAGATTATATTCGGGGTCGTCATCATTCCAATAATTATCGTGCATATTAGAACCATTTTCCAGATATGCGATGTGGTCGCAAGTGGGGTCATTTTGGCGCACATTAAAATACGTATCAAACTCAATCGCCACTGATGGCGTAATGGAAGTGCCTGAATAATAGGGACTCCAGCGTCCGTAACCCATACATTCGCCCCACGTTCCGAAGGCTTCAAACTGACGAGGGTCGTTATGAATAACAAATGTGATGCCGTCTGCGCCTTGCTCTTTATCGCCCAAAAAAATATCAAATTCGATTTCAAAATAATTTTTGAGATTCAGTTTTGTCGTATGGTAAGCGATGCCTTCCTGATAGGTTGCATCGGGCGTGAGCAAAATACAATCGCCCTGCATTTCTTGGGCTGTGCCGATGAGTTTGAATTGGGCTTCTGCCGAAAAACTCCATCCAATGCCCAGCACCAACAAAAATAATTGTTTCATGGTCTTGCGTTTAAGTAAGGTGTACGAATCGAACTTCTAAAATGTTAATCTTTTCATTTTGAGGCAATTATATAATTGATTTTTCATTCAGATTGTTTCTATGTCCTTAAAAATAGAGATAGAAAATAGCGAAAAATCAATGAATACTTCGATTCACTCCTTCTATCCCTTACGTTCTTTGGGCGTATTTTTGCAGAAATTATGATAGTTTTGCAACCTCAAAAGAAATTATTGGCAACACAAAAACATGGTTCAGAATACAGAATATACCGAAGATAGCATCAAGTCGCTGGATTGGAAACAACACATCCGACTGCGTCCGGGAATGTACATCGGGAAATTAGGCGATGGCTCGGCAAAAGATGATGGTATTTACGTGCTTGTAAAAGAAATCGTTGATAATAGCATTGATGAATATATGATGGGTAACGGGAAAAAAATTGAAATTTCCGTTTCCGAACGGCGGGTCGAGGTGCGGGACTACGGACGAGGTATTCCTTTGGGAAAGGTTATTGATTGTGTATCCAAAATTAATACGGGCGGAAAATACGATTCGGGCGCATTTCAAAAGTCCGTAGGTCTGAATGGCGTTGGGACAAAAGCTGTCAATGCGCTTTCAAGACATTTTCAGGTCGCCTCCTTTCGGGACGGACAGAGCAAAATTGCTGATTTTGAGCAAGGTAACTTAGTCCATGACCGAAATATTTCGTCCACTTCGGCTCGAAATGGTACACGAGTTATTTTCGAGCCTGACCCCTCAATTTTTAAAAATTATCGCTTCATTCCCGAATTTCTGGATGACCAAATTTGGAATTATGCCTTCCTAAATGCGGGCTTGACCATCCAATTTAACGGACAAAATTACATTTCCAAAAAAGGCTTGGCTGACCTTTTGGAGCGCAAAACAGACGAAGAAGCCTTGCGTTATCCGATTATTCATCTCAAAGGTGATGACATCGAAATTGCCCTCACACACACCAATCAATACGGCGAGGAGTATTATTCCTTTGTCAATGGGCAATACACCACGCAAGGCGGAACGCATTTGGCTGGCTTTCGCGAGGCATTGGTCAAGACAATGCGGGACTTTTATGGCAAAAATTTTGATGCCGCTGATGTCCGCTCGGCGATTGTCGGAGCGATTGCCGTTAGGGTGCAAGAACCTGTTTTTGAGTCGCAAACCAAAACAAAATTAGGCTCAACGCACATCAGCCCCGAAGGCGTTACGATGCGAACATTTATTAATGACTTTCTCAAAGTAAGCCTCAATAACTTTCTGCACAAAAATCCAGAAACCGCCAAAGCACTTTTGAAACGAATCCAACAATCCGAAAGGGAACGTAAGGAAATCGCTGGCGTTAAAAAATTAGCGCACGAACGTGCCAAAAAAGCCAGCGTTCATAACAAAAAATTACGTGATTGTCGGATTCATTACACCACCCAACATGACCGCCGATACGATACCACATTATTCATTACCGAAGGCGATTCGGCGAGCGGAAGTATCACAAAATCAAGGGATGTACAGATTCAGGCGGTATTTTCCTTGCGCGGAAAACCTCTAAATTGTTTCAATCTGACCAAAAAAGTGGTCTATCAAAACGAAGAATTTAATTTATTGCAACACGCCCTAAATATTGAAGAAGGCATTGAAAATTTGAGATACAACAAAGTGGTCATTGCTACGGATGCCGATGTCGATGGGATGCATATTCGCCTCCTGATGCTGACATTCTTTTTGCAATTTTTTCCTGATTTGGTCAAAAATGGACATTTGTATATCCTTGATACTCCGTTATTTAGAGTCCGAAATAAGAAAAAAACTATCTATTGTTATTCGGAAGAGGAAAAACAAAAAGCCATCAAAAAATTGGGCGCAAAACCCGAAATTACACGTTTTAAGGGCTTAGGCGAAATTTCTCCTGACGAATTTGGGACTTTTATTGGCGAAGATATGCGCCTCGACCCCATTATTTTACGGAAAGAAACTCCGATTCAAAAATTGCTCTCATATTACATGGGTAAAAATACGCCTGCTCGTCAAGAATTTATCATCGAAAATCTGCGCGTAGAAAAAGATTTGGCACAAGAAATAACAGAATAACCTCAAAACTTTCTCAAAATGTGCATAA
>CAZNYR010000021.1:39385-43427 GCA_964577275.1 uncultured Cytophagales bacterium
TCACCGTTTTGAGAAAGTCTTCATCATTTATTTTTTAGGTAAAAAGATTTCAGCCATCATACAACGCGCACTCCCGCCACCGTTATCTTCAATCGTATCAAGCGGAGAATGTACTATTTTATTGCTTTTCTCTATTTTTTTGATTTGTGTGGGGGTCAGCGATTTGAAGGCACGTTCGGACATTACTAAAATCAAATCTCCGTCCTGATTTCGGACTTCGAGCATATTGCCCGCAAACTGTGCAATTTGGTCTTGTGAAAGCGTGATAATTTCTTTGCCCGTAGCCTCAATTTTATGGATAACTTGTTGTTTTTCAGCAAGATTTGGAAGGCAATCTAATCCGATAATTACATGATTTTGATTCACGGACATCATCACGTTAGTATGATAAATCGGAAAATTAGTGGCATCTACGGCATCAAAAACGATAGTTTCAAAGCCTGTTTTTTCGGCAAAATCAGCCAATACTTCTTCGTGCATTCGGGAAGAACGACAGGCATAACAAATTTTGTTTTCTCGGTCAAAAATCATGCTGCCCGTTCCTTCCAAAAATTTATGGTCTGCTTCGTAGTGCGATAAATCAATTTCGTGGATAATGACAAATTCGGTTTCAATCAAATCTAAAATGCTTCTTCGGCGTTCCCAGCGGCGATTTTCGGCTTCCATCGGATAAAGAATGACCGTGCCATTGTCGTGAAAAGTAACCCAATTATTCGGGAAAATCGAGTCGGGCGTATGCGGCTCGGGGCGGTCATTGACGACCACAACCTGAACACCATTTTGACGTAAGTTTTTGACAAAATTATCAAATTCTTGCAGTGCTTTTTCGTGAATAAGGCTCGGAGATTCGCCTGTGCGTTGTTGAAACGCATTGGTTTCAGCCGTTTCTGGATTGCGCCCAAATTGATAGGGACGAACCATCAAAATCGTATCTGTGTTTTGCATGATTTTTTGGAATTGAATAACGTTTCAAAAAGTGAGCGAACTTAGTGTTTTTTTTCGAGTTTTAGAACAAGTTTCAAAACAAAAAACGAGCGTTTTGCAAAAGACAAAATCGTAAAAAAAACAAGATTTTAGAGTATCTTTGCCGATTCATTACGTATATTTTTCACTGATTTTTTAACACAAAAACATCTCAAAAAAATGAACAACATCCTAAAGATTATGCTGACCGTTGTGTGGGCATTGGGGCAATTTTCTTGTGCCGAAAAAACAAATGAAACTACTGAAAATCAAGCAGATACAACCCAAAATCTGACCGAAACAATATCCCAAATCAAGGAAGCAAATCCTATCGGAGAAAATAATACCGAACGCCCCGAACCCGTGCAGGCACAGGAAGATACCGATGGATTTATTCGATTTTCGGCAAATGGCACGGACATCCATTGCAATTACATCGCCAAGGACCTCAATCCCAAAGCCAGTAGCTTTGAATATAAAGCCGATAAATCATTTGCCGTCCTGCTGATAGAGCGCGGAAGCGAGGAAAAAATGAAGGAAAAAATCGTACTGAAAGCACTCCATTTTGACCTGCAAAGCCTGACATTTCCCGCCAAAATTGCGCCTCAAAAACCGACACAATCCATCACTTTGATTTATAGTGTGCGCCAAAATGGAAAATATGAAAACTATTATGCCCATGAATTTGATTGGGTAATTGATAGTTTTCGGGATAATATTTTGGAAGGAAATTTTACGGCAAAAGCCCTAAATCAAGAAAATGGCAAGGAAATAAATCTCGAAAACGGCACATTTAAAATTAGGCTGGAAACTTCCGAAATTGAATAAAAGCCGTATTTTCGTGGACTTTTTGAATACAGACAGACTGAAAAATGATAAAAAAACGAGTTTTGTTTATTGATAGGGATGGCACAATTATCGCCGAACCACCCGAAGATTATCAGGTCGATTCGTTGGAAAAATTAGCCTTTTTGCCTGATGCCATTTCTTGCCTCCGATTGCTGGCAGAACAATCTGATTTTGTGTTAGTTATGGTAACCAATCAGGATGGATTAGGCACGGATTCATTTCCAGAAGCTGATTTCATTGCGCCACATCAAAAAATGATGCAAATCTTGGCGGGCGAAAATATTCATTTCCATAAAGTACACATTGATAAGACTTTTGAGCATGAAAATGCGCCTACTCGAAAACCTCGAACGGGAATGCTGACCGAATATTTTTCGGAACAATACGATTTGGCAAATTCCTATGTTATCGGAGACCGACTTTCGGATATTGAGCTGGCACATAATTTGGGCGCAAAAGGAATCCTCATCGGCGATAAAACAGACGAAAAAGCCATATTTTGCACCAAAAATTGGGGTGAAATCTATGATTTTTTGAAAAACACGGCTCGAAGAGTACAAATCAAACGCACTACTTCGGAAACTCACATCGAAATTTTACTCGATTTGGATGGAACAGGAACGTATCAGATGCAAACAGGAATTGGTTTTTTTGACCATATGCTCGACCAATTAGCACGACATTCGGGTATTGATTTATATATTAAAGTATCTGGCGATTTGCACATTGACGCACATCACACCATCGAAGATACGGCACTGGCATTGGGCGAAGCATTCCGAAAAGCCTTAGGCAACAAACGAGGCATCAACCGATACGGTCATTTTGTCGTGCCGATGGACGATGTGCTGGCAAAGGTTGCCTTAGATTTTTCGGGACGCGCATGGACGATTTGGAAAGCCGATTTCAAAAGAGAAAAGATAGGCAAAATGCCCACCGAGATGTGTTTTCATTTTTTCAAATCTTTCGCCGATGCCGCCGCTTGTAACCTGAATATCAGCGTAGAAGGCGAAAACGAACATCATAAAATCGAGGCAATTTTCAAGGCATTTGCCAAAGCCATCAAAATGGCAATTTACCGAAATCCAAACGATTATCAAATTCCAAGTACAAAAGGAATACTTTGATTATCAGGCAATTAACCCAGAAAATTACAGTTGTTTGGCTCATTTTGACGCAACTGTAATTTTTTGATTATAAATTTGCAAAAACGATTAACTTACTCGAAATTTAATGTTAATCTACCAAAACAAATTCATTTTGCATCTGGACTTCCATGAGTCCTTCTTGGTTTAGTCCTGTCATTTTGACAGTTTGAAGCTGATTTATCAGCATCGGGTTTTGTGGGGCAACTACGCGCACATAATTATCGGTAAATCCTTCCATTTGTCCATTTTTGATGTCTTTCTCAAAAAGTACGGTTTCAGTTCGTCCGATATTTTGTTGATAAAAAAATCGTTTTTTCTTTTCGGATAAGATTCGGAGCATTTTGGAGCGTTGATTTCGGATATTTTGAGGGATTATCTCCTTGATTTCTACGGCTTTCGTATCGGTTCTTTCGGAATAGGTAAAAACGTGCAGATAAGAAACAGGCAATTCGTTCAGAAAATTGTATGATTCTAAGAAATGTGCTTCACCTTCTGACGGAAAACCAACAATTACATCAACGCCAATACACGCCTGCGGCATTAATTTTTTGATTTTTGCGATTCGGTCGGCATAAAGTTCGCGTTCGTATCGGCGGAGCATTTTTCGTAAAATTTCATTGCTTCCCGATTGCAAAGGAATATGAAAATGTGGGACAAATCGTTGAGAATCAGCCACAAACTCAATAATTTCATCGGTCAATAAATTGGGTTCTATCGACGAGATTCGGAAGCGTTCGATGCCTTCAATTTGGTCTAATTCCTGAATCAAATCCAGAAATCGGTATTTTCTTCGTCCCTCAATAATCCCGTAATCGCCTGTATTTACGCCAGTTAGCACAATTTCTTTAACTTCCGTTTGGGCAATTTGATGGGCGGATTGTATGATATGGTGCATTTCGTTGCTCCGACTTTTTCCGCGTGCCAGCGGAATCGTACAAAATGAACAATTATAATTGCATCCATCTTGGATTTTGAGGAAAGTTCGGGTGCGGTCTCCGTAAGAAAATGCGTGATGAAATGTGGTGGCTTGAGCCACATCGCAAGCCATGATTTGGGGCTGTTCGGTGCGCTCAAAATCGTTC
>CAZNYR010000022.1:0-7113 GCA_964577275.1 uncultured Cytophagales bacterium
AATTGAAGAAAAATTAGATAGTCATGTTAAATTATTAATTAAAGAATTGGAAAAATAATGCCACTAACGCAACAACAAATCCAGCAAGTTGAATCTGTGCTTAAAAATAGTTTGCGAAACAAATTTCAAAACTACAAACCAGAGCCAGCTTCAATGCCTTTCCATACCAGACTTTTGGGAAAGGATCGAATGGCTTTGTTTTCGTTTATTCATTCATTAAATACAAAATAAACAAAATCATGAAAGGACTCTGTTTAATTATTGGCAAGGCAAATTGCCCTGATAAAAATGTGCAAAGTGTTGTCAAACAAGCCGTTGAGGGCGGAGTTACGATGGTGCAACATCGAGGACAAAGCCTGACCACTGCGGAGTTTGTATCCGAAGCCTTGCACCTAAAACAGATTTTGAGTCCTTACAATGTGCCGTTAATTATCCATGACCGTCTTGATGTGGCGTTGGCTATCGGAGCGGAGGGCGTGCATTTGGGACAAGAAAGTATGCCCTTTGAACTTGCCAAAAAGCTGATGCCCATAGGCAGTATGATTGGGCTTTCGGTAGAAAATTGGACGCAATTTGAAGAGGCACAACTTCTTGATTTAGAGTATATTACCATCAAACCTATCCTCCCAAGCAAAAGTTTAACAGGAACACCCTGGGGCATTTCAGAACTCCAAAAAGCACAGGACAAATCTGGGCATCGACTCATGGCGGTGGGCGGAATTAACAAAAATAATGTCCGAGAAATTCTGAAAATGGGCATTGACGAAATTGCCATTACGTCGGCGATTTGTGCTGCCCCCAATCCACAGCAAGCCAGCCGAGAGTTGGCTGATTTGTTAGATTTGGGATGATATATCCTTTGAAATTCAGACAATGAATTGATTTTGTTTAAAAATTACTTTGAAGTGTAACGACTAATTTTTTTTCGGATTTTATATTATTTTTATCTAAAAAGTACGCTTACAAGTCATGGATTGAAATTAGTTTATCTGATGTTATGCTCATCCAGAAATACATTTTTATGGCATAAATGCGATATAAAATAGGATAAATTTGATGCAAATAAATTTGAAAGGTAAAATAATTTTGGATTTATCTCAAAAAAATCACATTTCTAGTGATTTCTTAGCTTATTGCATTTCCAAATTTGGGCGGGCTAAGAAATAAACCTCTATTTTTTGTCTGATAGTGCCTAACTTATACTGTTTTTGATACGTTCCTGTAAAGAGTTTGGCACGATAATTTTTCAGCGCAGAATAGAATTATTCAAAACACATGACAACGCTTACCGTAAACAAGGTGGAAAAAAAATCAATTCTTTATGTTGATGATGAACCTAACAATTTGATGGGTTTTAAATCGGTTTTTCGCCGACATTTCAAGGTACATACCGCCACTTCGGGGCAAGAAGGCTTGGAAATCATGGCAAATCATCCCATTCAGTTGGTCATTTCTGACCAGCGGATGCCCAACATGACAGGCACTCAATTTCTGAAACAAATTGCTGATAATTATCCCGATGTTATCCGAATTATCTTGACGGGATACAGCGATTATGAAGCCACGCTCGAAGCTATTAATAACGGTAAAGTATATAAATATTTAACCAAGCCTTGGGAAACCGAAGACCTCAAAGAAATCATTGATGGCGCATTGGGCATTTATCAACTGCGACGCGAAAATGCCCGCCTGCTCAAAAGTTTGCAAAAAGTCAATACCGAACTTGACCGTTTTGTGTATAGTGCTTCGCACGATTTGCGTGCGCCGATTGCCTCGCTTTTGGGTTTGATGAATCTGGCAAAACGAAGCGATGACCCACAGGAAATCAAGGAATTGCTCAAAATTGGTGAGAAAGTATTGGCGCAACTCGAAATCTTTATTAAGGAAATTGCTGATTATTCCCGAAACGTAAAAACGGGGATTCAGAGCCAAGAAATTGACTTCAAAACATTTTTTGAGGATATTTTAGACCACTACAAATTTTATGATGAATCCGAAAAAATCCAAAAAATTATTCAGGTCGAACAGAAAGCAGCGTTTCGTTCTGATATGGCACGGCTCAAAGTAATTCTCAAAAATCTGGTTTCTAATTCCATTCGGTATGCCGATACCGATAAACCCATGCCTTTCCTAAAATTATCCGCCTTAGTAACTGATAATCAAGTAGTTATAGAAGTTTCTGATAACGGTAGAGGCATTGCCTCCCATCATCTCGAAAAAATATTTGAAATGTTTTATCGGGCTACGGACTCCAAAACGGGTTCGGGTTTAGGACTTTTTATCGTCAAAGAAACAGTCATGAAATTGCGTGGCGAAATCGAAGTATCTTCCGAATACACCGAAGGCACAACTTTTACGTTGCGCTTTCCTTTTATTCAAGCGGATGAAACCTCCGAAAATTCAACCCTCTAAATTTGCATAATGAGGTAATCTGCGTAATTTTGCGTCAATGAAACCTCTCAAAAATGATTTAATTTTACGAGCCGCCAAAGGAGAACCCATCGAGCGTACTCCTGTTTGGCTCATGCGACAGGCAGGACGAATTCTGCCTGAATATCGGGCAGTTCGCGCTTCGGTCAGCGGATTTATTGAGCTGGCACAAACGCCCCAATTAGCTGCCCAAGTAACGCTTCAGCCTGTGGATATTTTGGAGGTCGATGCGGCGATTATTTTTTCCGATATTTTGGTCATTCCCGAAGCCATGGGATTGCCCTACGAAATGGTCGAAAAAAAAGGTCCGTACTTCCCAAAAGTTATCCAAAATCAAAATGATGCCCAAAAATTACGCCTTGCCGACCCCGAAAATGACCTAAATTACGTCTTGGAAGCCATCCGAATTACCAAGAAAGCACTCAACGGGCGAGTACCATTAATTGGATTTGCGGGTGCGCCTTTCACAATTTTCACTTATATGGTAGAGGGGGCAGGCTCAAAAACTTTTTCTAAGGCACGAAAAATGATGTACCAAAATCCCGAATTAGCCCATCAAATTTTACAAAAAATTACTGATTCAACGATTGCTTATCTCAAAGCCCAAATCAAATATGGTGCAGATTTGGTACAAATATTTGATTCGTGGGCGGGAATCTTACCTCCCGAACAATATGAAATATTTGCCGTCCCGTATCTGAATCAGATTTGTGAGGCGATTACGGATGTACCAAAAACCATTTTTGCCAAAGGTGCTTATTTTGCCCTTGCTTCTATCGGCAAAATGAACTGTCAAACTGTTGGGGTAGATTGGAATATGACTCCGCAGAATGTTCGTCAGATTGTGGGCGAAAATAAAACATTGCAAGGAAATCTTGATCCTTGTGCGCTGTATGCTTCATGTAATGAAATACGAAAGCAAACGCAAAAAATGCTCACGAATTTTGAAGGAAAACGACACATTGCCAATTTGGGACATGGCGTTTATCCAGATACTGACCCCGAAAAAGTCAAATGTTTTATTCAGGCGGTCAAGGAATTTTCTGCCCAATAAAGCCAAACCTATCCTTTTCTTTTGGAAAATGGATAGGTTTGATAGGAATATTATTTCTTTTTGGGCTTGGTTTTCAGGACTTTACCCGTCTTTTTTTCCCAAGCATCTTTCCGACATTTATCCGTACAATATTTGGCGTTCCAGTGTTTATGGACAAATTCTATCCCACAATTCTGACAAGTTTTCAGATGTGCGGGCTGTCCATCTTTCTGAACTTCGATATGTGGTTTTTGTGATTTTTCAGGAACAACCTGCCTCGTATTTTCATGGAATTGACTATTTTTTTCGGGATTTACTTCCTTTTGGGGTGTTTTTTTAGGCTCTTCAGGATTTTTCCCAAACTGAAAACCCACATTTCCATTGCTTTGTGGATACGCATACGATACATTTCCTAATGCCGCCTGTACCGCAGGATTCAAGCCCTGAATGCGGTTGCCTTGCGTCAGTTGTGCCAATAACATTTCCATCGCCACATCCTGCAAGGTCAAGGTTTGTTGGCTTTCGATAGTATCTTTTGGTGTTTGTACGATTTTAAATTTCTGATTTTCTTCTTTAATTTTTCGTTCGATAGCATACTCGTAAGCATAAGACCGAATATACATAATTTCAAATAAAAAGACAATCAAAACCAAAATATACGCCTTGTACCGATTCATCAAATCACCCGCCGTCAGCTCGGCTTTTTTCTCCGTCTTGATTTCGGAAAGTGTACTATTTTGAAGTTTCAGCAATTCCGTTTTCTGCGTTTGCGCCTGCGTCAGGTCTTTTTGTGCGTGGTAGCGCGTCCATTTGGAGGCGGACTGCATTCGCTTTTTGTTTTCGTCAATAATCGAATTAAGAAGCGCAATTTGCTCACCATAGTCAGTATTGACCGAATCCGACTGCGTCTGGTAGTTTTTTTCGATTTCATCCGTGCGGTCGTTCAGATGGATGCTCGCAACGTAACCGCCTATTCCTGAAATAATTACCGAATACATAAATAAGGAATTAAGCCAAAATCGCTGGCGACCGCTCCGCGAGCGTGGCTCGGTGGCGAAAAAATCTCGGCAGGCATCACGTTTGAGGTCTTCGAGAAGCCATGCGACCAAAAACACCGCAACTGTTAGTATGATTAATGTTAAATAATACGCCGTAGTTGATAAACCCGATGCGAACAAATCGCCCGTCAAAATCCCGACCGAAAGACTCAAAAATATCGACAAAAACGGATACAAATTCCGAATTCGGATAATATTTTCCTTTGCCTTGAATTTTCGTTCGGCATAAGGCTTAGATTTTAATTTTTCTTCGGCGACCGAATAGGCTTTGGTTAATTCGATTTCTTTCAGGTTTTCGTCATATCGGTTAGCACCATGAACTTGGTCATACGAAAGTCGTGAACCTTGCGAATTACTTGAATTGGAAGAGGAGGACGACCCTTTTTTTTTGTCGCTACTGCCTCGAAATGGAGATTTAAACATTTTGAACGAATTTTTTGGATAAAACAAACTTTTTTATCAATGTAAAACTTTGGCGAGGGTTACATTAGATAATATATTTAATTTCTGATTTAAATACAATTTTTTAAATTCCTTAGCCGACTGAAATGATTGAATAAGATAAAATATTCCACCTTGATTTGAACATAAAAGTAGAATGACAAACCGTAACCTTTATACGCAGGACGTAAATCGCATGAAATTTTTTCACTTGCCAGCATTTGCCACGAATTTTGAAGTACCGCCTTTTTTTTATCTTTACGTTTTGAGAATTTCATTTAAAAACCCTAACCAATAATGACAGATTTAGAATTTAACAAAAACGAAGACCAATTCAAAATGCTGTGTTCTCGGCTGGATATGAAACTGGCGCAAGTCAAGAAAGGCGGTGGCGACAAACGTATCGAAAAACAACACGCCAAAGGCAAGCTCACGGCTCGTGAACGGATTGATTTTTTGATTGATGAATCGTCCGAATTTCTGGAAGTAGGCGCATTTGCTGCCGAAGGAATGTACCAAGAAGTGGGCGGTTGTCCTTCGGCAGGAGTGGTTTGTGGTATTGGTTATGTATCTGAAAGACAATGTGTTATCGTTGCCAATGATGCCACCGTGAAGGCGGGGGCGTGGTTTCCGATGACTGCCAAAAAGAACTTGCGGGCGCAAGAAATTGCGATGGAAAACCGATTGCCCATCATTTATTTGGTGGATAGTGCGGGTGTATTTTTGCCCATGCAAGATGAGGTTTTTCCTGATAAAGAACACTTTGGACGCATTTTCCGAAACAATGCCCTGATGTCATCGGAAGGAATTATTCAAATTGCTGCCGTCATGGGGAGTTGTGTGGCGGGGGGCGCATATTTGCCTATCATGTCTGATGAAGCCATGATTGTCGATAAAACGGGGACGATTTTTTTGGCGGGTTCGTATTTGGTCAAATCGGCGATTGGCGAAAGTATTGATAATGAATCACTTGGAGGCGCAACCACGCACTGCGAAATTTCGGGCGTAACCGATTATAAATGTGCCGATGATAGAGAATGTCTTACTCGAATCCGAAATTTGATGGACAAAATTGGCGATTATGACAAGGCAGGATTTGACCGTGCCGAATCTGCGTTGCCTGCCAAAAATCCAGAAGAAATTTATGGGATTTTTCCTGCTGACCGCGCAAAACCCTACGATATGCGGGAAATTATTGAACGAATTGTGGATAAGTCCGAATTTGAGGAATACAAAAAAGAATACGGACAAACGATGCTTTGTGGATATGCGCGGATTGATGGCTGGGCGGTCGGCATTGTCGCCAATCAGCGGACTATCGTCAAAACCAAAAAAGGCGAAATGCAAATGGGCGGCGTAATTTATTCGGATTCAGCCGATAAAGCTGCCCGATTTATGATGAATTGTAATCAAAAAAAGATTCCGTTGGTTTTTTTGCAGGATGTGAGTGGTTTTATGGTGGGAAGTCGGTCAGAGCAAGGCGGAATTATCAAGGATGGCGCAAAAATGGTCAATGCCATGGCAAATTCGGTCGTTCCCAAATTTACGATTATTGTCGGAAACTCCTATGGCGCAGGCAATTATGCGATGTGTGGCAAAGCCTACGACCCCCGATTGATTTATGCTTGGACAACCGCACAGCTGGCGGTCATGAGTGGGGCATCCGCCGCCAAAACCTTGCTACAAATCAAGGTCGCCACTGCCAAAGCCAAAGGACAGGAAATGAGCCAAGACGAACAGAAGGCACATTTACAAAAAATTCAGGCGAAATATGACGAACAATTATCGCCCTATTATTCGGCTGCCAGACTTTGGACAGATGGAATTATCCGACCGACCGAAACCCGAAAAGTAATTTCGATGGGCATTGAAGCTGCCAATCATGCGCCCATAACCAAACGATACAATACGGGCGTAATTCAGGTTTAAAACATATTGATAATCAATAACTTAGCTCCGTAAAATTTCATATTTTACGGAGCTAAATGTATAAAATCTGAGAGTTGGCAAAGACAAAGACTAAAGATGTGAAGCCAATTCATGGATTGTAGCTTCGGCATAATTTGCTAAATCATGTGTTTCGATGAGGTGTACGGCAGGCGCATCGCCCAAAATATGCAGGGCTTTATCATAATCCTTAAATAAATGCGC
>CAZNYR010000022.1:7123-43344 GCA_964577275.1 uncultured Cytophagales bacterium
CGCCTCCGTTGGCTTGGCGATAGGAATATCCAAAATATAATTTCCTTCTTGAAGTTCTTTTTGAAGTTGTATAAATTTCCCAAAATACTGATTTGCTTTGCGGTCAATACTCGTATTTCGTTTGAGGTCTAAACTTATGGGATGTACCAGATGAGTTTTTCCATTTTTCCAATGCAAATCAATGGTCAAAGAAGTTTTATGATTTGAAATTTGTTTGGACTTTTGATGATAAAAATGACGCTCAAAAATATGACCGTCCATATTTTTGAGGTGATTTTTGATTTGTCGAAGAATTTGACGCTCGTGTTTTTGATATGGTTCATTTATCGAATCATAAGGAAAGAAATATTCTAGATATAAATTTTTGACTATTTTGTTTCGATTTTCAGAATAAAGTACAGACGTATAAGCCTCCGAAAATTGTAACGCCGAATTATCACGAGGCAAGAACTCGGTATGTACGTTTTCCATAAAGTTATCCAAACGAAATCGATGCCCAAATGGAAGTGTATCAGATGCCATTTGTTGATTTAATTGATGGGTATGATGCTTAAAATCAAGTAAATAACGATGAATATGTGAGGCTTCGACATGGGGGTATAGTTCTTTGAGGCGGGTTAGTTTTTTGGGAAAAATAAAACGCCATTCGTTCGGGAAAAACAATAGCAATCCCACATTAATCACTTCACCTAAGGCTTGTGAGTATTGATATTTTAACAAGGAATATTTAAAATGTTTCATAATACTTGTTTCTTGAGGATAGTTACATATTTACGAGAATTTTCTTGGACGAAACGTAAATAATTCAAAAAGATAATTTGAGCATCATACGCATATCCGTACTTATCCAAACTTAGGAAAGTCTTTTCTAACTCCTTGATATTTAGATGAGTAAGATTATATCTAAAATTCTCAAATAAACGACTTTTATCTTTAATCTGTTTCAAAACAGGATAAAAAATATGCTTTTGATGATTGTATTTCCACTGACCAGCCGCAAGGTCAGCTATCGAATTTTCCGAAATACCTTTAAAACTTAATTCGTGGTCAATTAAAAAATAATTATCCAATTTCAGTAATAGATTTGGCTTATTTACCCTGCGGTCTGTATTATAAATCAAATTATCAAACGCATAAATATCTTCATATTCGTACTCTTGCAATGCCATCTTTTGGGATTGCCTATAAGTTGTTGCATTATCAATCAAGACGATTCCAAACTTGGGACGATGATCACTGCTCTTTATTTGGCTCTTCTCTTTTTGGGATAATGCCTGCAAGAAATCGACATCCAATTCAATCAAAGCAATATCGGGAACGTGCAAATCTAATAATTTTGCCAATTGATTAGCGATAACCTCGTGAGCCACAGCATTATACTGCGCCAAAGTATTGGGATTAAAAACCTTTAGCACATATTTCTGTAATTTTTCGTCTTTGACCAAAACCTGCACTACCCAAGGATGCGTTGAACCCTCTTCTAATACCCGAATAAACTTGATGGCTTTATGAATATTCATTGGCTATTGGTTCAAAATTGAATTTCAGGCGACTTATCAAAAGTATTTCACTTTCCGATACAGAAAGCGAAATGCGTTACTTTTGCTATTTTCCGACAAAAAATTTACCATTTCGTATCAAAATTCGATTATTCGGGTGTTTTTTCGTTCGGGTGTTTTTGCTTGAAATTTGTCCAATATGATTGAACCGAATCCTTCATATCTTTGTGCAAAATCAAAATGCCGACTAAGTTCGGAATCGTCATCAGAGCAATCGTAATGCCTGAAAATGTCCAGATGATTTGCGTTTCGACAAATGCCCCCACAAAAAAGCCCGCCACATAAACGAATCGATAATAAATCACTGATTTTGAGCCTAAAAGGTACGTCATCGCTCGTCCGCCATAATATGACCACGAAATCGCCGTGGAAAAGGCAAAAAGTAATAACCCAATCGCAATAATATATTGTCCGTAATCTCCTAAGAAACTTCGTTTGAAGGCTTCGGCAGTCAGTGGCGCACTATGAATCAAGGACTTACCATAAATTTTAATATCCTTTGGCAAATTAATTAAGTTGCCATTTTCGACTTCGAGCGTTCCTGTATAAAGATTTTCAGCCAGCATAATGCGTACATTTTCGGCTAACGAACGTGCATGAATCAAGGAAACCTTACTTTGAATATTGCCTTCACGCACGACAATATCGCCACTCAAAAGGGATAATTTCTCTTTATCTTTGCCTAACAAATGATTCGATAATTTGATGCGCTGTTCTTTATCTACGTCATCAAATTGCTCGGCTAAGACCTGAATTTCAGAGAATTGGAATTGATTTTCTAATTTTTCGTTCCAAACACCCGAAGCCAACAAAGTCATGCCCGTCAGCGAACAAATAATAATGGTATCAATGAAAGGTTCTAAAATTGCGACCAATCCTTCGGAAACAGGCTCGCTGGTTCGGGCGGCGGCGTGTGCAATCGGTGCCGACCCTTGCCCTGCTTCGTTAGAAAATAACCCTCGATTTACGCCCCGATTAAAAGCATAAGCGATGGTTGCGCCCAAAAATCCGCCCGATGCCGCACTTCCCGTAAATACATCGGCAAAAATCGAAATAAAAGAAGGAATGATATTTTCATAATTATAAAAAATAACCATTAATGCGCCTATAAAATAAATCAATGCCATCGCAGGCACTAATTTTTCGGTAACTTGAGCAATTCGTTTAATACCTCCAATAATTACAAATGCTAATAAAATAGCCAATACGCCTCCCGTTATCATTTTATCAATCCCAAAAGTCGCTTCCATTGAATTGGCGATGCTATTGACTTGGGGCAAATTGCCTGTTCCGAACGAAGAAAGCACGGTCGCAATCGCAAAAATGACCGCCAGCCAAGGCATTTTAAGTTTGTTTTTCATAAAATACATCGGACCGCCCGCAATCGAACCGTCTTCGGCGTGTTCTCGATATTTGTGTGAAAGCGTTACTTCGACAAATTTGGTGGTCATGCCCAAAAATGCGGTTACTAACATCCAAAATAATGCGGCGGGTCCCCCCAAATGAATGGCAAATGCCACGCCTGCAATATTTCCTGTACCAACTGTTCCCGAAAGTGCGGTCGTAAGTGCCTGAAAATGAGAGGTATCTCCCGCATCATCTTTGTTATCATATTTTCCCCTGACGACACGGATGGCGTGTCCGAAATAGCGTAATTGCGGAAACCTGAGGTAAATCGTAAAAAACAAACCCGTCCCCAATAATAACCAAACAAACCAATCTGCACTGCCGATGTAGCTGTCTATCAGGGCAAAATAGCCGTCTAATGTTTGTATAAAATCTTGCATGAGTTTTTATTTTGTGTAATTAATTGAGCGTGTTTTTGAAATTTTGAGTAAATTCTGACAAAAAGCAATAAGTGATTTGAATGTCATAAATTTGATTTTTATTGCAAATAAAAAGGCAAAATCGCTTCACCTGAAATGGATAAATTTCCGTATTTTGTGCCTTTAGGCAAAAGTTACAAAATACGGAATTTTAATTCATATTGCAAAGATACATAATTGATACAACGTTTAAAAGTGCCTTTTTAGGCTCTTAAAAATAGAATTTCGTGGATTTGTAGATAACTTAAATAATATAAAAAAAAGAAACAATAATAACTATGAAATCCTTTTTTCGTAAGTTTTATCAGTGGGAATATTGGTCATTTTGGTATTTTTATATGCCAATTTATGCCTATTATTTATGGCTTAGCCTGAAGGCACGAACCATGTTTTTCTTTACGGCTTCCAATCCGCTCATGGAACTGGGTGGTTTGATGAATTATTCCAAAGCAAATGTATTAAAACAAATTGATAATCAGTATCTTCCGAAAATAGTTTATCTCGAATCGCAAGCCGACCGAGCGCAAGTATTGACTGGTTTGGCGGCGGCAAATATTTCCTTTCCGTTGGTGGCAAAGCCCGACATCGGCGAGCGCGGCAAGAGCGTCCGAAAAATTGATGACGAAAATGCGCTCCAAAATTATTTAGACGAAACCGAAGGAATTGTACTTTTACAAGAATTTATCCTATTGCCCCTGGAGTTTGGTGTATTGTATTATCGCTTCCCAAACGAAACGTCAGGACATATCAGTTCGGTGGTGCAAAAGGGATTTTTGACGGTTACGGGAGATGGCAAATCTACGGTCAGAGAATTATTGCAACAACACAGTCGAGGACAGCTTTATCTCGAAAATATCACCAATTTATACCCTGAGTTGGTCAAAAAATGTCCAAAAAATCAGGAAGAGGTTTTAATTGAACCCATTGGTAATCATTCCAGAGGAACAGTATTTTTGAATGCCAATCATCTTATCAATGCGGATTTAGTGCGTGTTTTTGATACAATAAGTCAGCCGATTGAAGGATTTTCATTTGGGCGTTATGACTTCAAAGTCAGTTCGTTAGAGGATTTATATGCGGGCAAAAACATCAAAATCATGGAACTGAACGGGGCAAATTCCGAGCCTGCACACATTTACGACCCCAAAAATCAACTCTGGCGAGCCTATCGAGATTTGATTCGGCATTGGAATATTATTTACCAAGTCAGCACCCGCAATCATCGGGAATTGGGCGTGCCATACACTTCGTGGCGCGAGGGCTGGGCGATGGTATTTGGACGAAAAACCAAACGCCATCATACGTAATTTCAGGATTTTATTTTCTTGATAATCAATAAGTTAGGCTAAAATTGGTGCTTGAAGAGGTTTTTCCGCAACAGAAATCAACCATTGGTAGGCTTCGGCTTGGAACGAAAAATATTGCATCATATTTTCGGTATTGCCACATCGGAACATCTCTTCGAGTGCCATTTGGGCATAAATATTATCGCTCATCACAACGGCAAATTTTTTCATGCCGTGTCGTACTGCACGGTCAATGATTTGCTGATATAACCACTGGCGTTGTGCCAAAGACATTCCGCAACAAAAATCAATTTTGTTGATTAATAGATAAACGGGACGCAACGCATCAATCACTTCTTGTATTTTGAACACTTCTTTGCGGAAGGATAATTCGGATTGCGTACCATTGCTGAAAGATTGCAGATGTAAAACTTGATATTTGGGGCTGTATTCTGTCCGCATATAGGTACTTTCATAAATTACTTTCATCGTTCTGAATTGTTTTTTAACTTGGAATATTACAATTATATGTTAGTTCTATACAAAGATAAACAAGTATTGTTAAAATCCAAACGAAAAAACATCAAATGCGTAGCTACTTTTCAGTTTTTAGATTCTAAGATAAAGACAATAAATCATTTGATTGATTCAAAAAATTGCATTTATTTCTTGAATCTAAGTTCTTAAAAAATTCGGTCAAACCCTTGCCAAGTTTTCAAGACTTCGCAAGGGGTTTTTTGATTGCTACAAACAATTATTGGCGTAAAGTAAGGACATAATCGGCGACAGCTTCGATTTCTTTTTCATCAAAATATTTTTTGTAAGGAGGCATCGAATTTTTGCCGTGCGTTACGATTTCAATGATTTCATTTTTCTGTAACTTACTGATAGCCAAATTTTTAGCTCCAGCTTGTCCCAGTTTGCCATCCGCACCATGACAAATAATGCAGTTTCCGTTATAAAGTTGTTTGCCCAATATCGAAAGCGTAGCACGCGCTTCGTATTGCGGTTTTTCGACCTTAAACTTTCGTTTATTGACCTCAGCAAGTCCATACGCCCCGATGATAAGCACCAACGAAAGCAAGGCTAAGGGTTTATTTTGTTTTTTGAAGCCAATAATTGCCACAGGAATCGAAATAAAAACGACCACCAACTTAATGACCTGTAACATCCGAACCTCTGGCCACATGACGAGCATCCCGATACCCGTTGCCAAAAATCCGAAACTAATCATCATTTCGGGGATTTTGATAATTTTCGTAAATTTGGTTAAAGCATCCTGATTGACAAAGATTAAAATGGTCTTTATCAGATAGATAAGTAAAAATAAAACCACTACCGTTTTGTGCGTGTGGTATAGACCGATGTACGGATTTGACATAATTTTTTTTGGATTAGGTAAATACTTTGGATGTGCATGAATGCGGTTACAAAACTACAAAAAAGTAGAAGTGTTCATTCGATTTTATGGGGTAGGAAAACAAAAAACATGAAATCCTACTTTAACTTTGTTATTTGAATATGACCAACAAATTTATGCAAAATTTTACGGCTCTTTTTGATACTTACGATTGGCAAACGACCCAATCAAGTATTTACGCCAAAACAGCACAAGACGTTCAGAATGCCCTTTATAAAAGCGGAAAACGCACCTTAGAGGATTTCAAGGCTTTAATTTCGCCCGCCGGAGCTGATTTTTTGGAGCAAATGGCGCATCTAAGCCACGAACTGACCCGCAGGCGTTTTGGCAAAACGATACAAATGTATGTGCCTGTTTATCTCTCGAACGAATGTCAGAATATTTGTACGTATTGTGGGTTTAGTTTGGACAATAAAATCAGACGTAAAACCCTAAATCCCAGTGAGCTACTCAAGGAAGTAGCTTTGGTCAAGGCGATGGGATATGCCCATATTTTGCTCGTAACGGGCGAGGCGCAGCAGACCGTAGGCGTGCCGTATTTTCGGAAAGTATTGCAACTTATCCGACCCCATTTTTCGCATATTTCGATGGAAGTGCAACCTCTCGACCAGCCTGATTATGAATCACTTATGGAGGCGGGTTTACATACCGTTTTGGTGTATCAAGAAACGTATCATCGGACGGATTACAAAAAACATCATCCCAAAGGCAAAAAATCGAATTTTAATTATCGCCTCGAAACCCCCGACCGTTTGGGGCGAGCGGGCATCCACAAAATCGGGCTTGGCGTGCTGATTGGGCTGGAAGACTGGCGCACCGATTCTTTTTTTACGGCTTTGCACCTCAATTATTTGGAACGAAATTATTGGCGCACCAAATACTCGATTTCTTTCCCGCGCCTGCGTCCATTTTCGGGCGGACTTGAACCTAAAGTCGAAATGACTGACCGAGAGTTAGTGCAGTTAATTTGTGCATATCGTATTCTTAATCAGGAACTTGAACTTTCACTTTCTACCCGTGAAAGTGAACATTTCCGAAATCACGTTATTAAATTGGGCATTACTTCGATGAGTGCAGGCTCAAAAACCAATCCGGGAGGCTATGCCAATGATGAAGAATCGTTAGAACAATTTGAGATTTCGGACGAACGCACCACGCAACAAATTGCTGAAATGCTCCGAAAACAAGGCTATGAACCCGTCTGGAAAGATTGGGATTTGGCGTATGCAGGATAATATTATGAAAAATATCGAATAAGTTTTCCAAAATTAACGTTTACGATTTGATTCTTAGTTAAATTTTTACTTCTAAATAAAATTGATACATCATGAAAAAAGTATTCCTGATTACCTTATTAAGTGTTTTATCCTTGATGCTCAAAGCCCAAACGATTTCGGTGGATGCCCACACGGATTGCTGGGTAGCAGTCATTGATGAAAACGCAGCCAAACACGGCAAATATGGCTGGTGGAGTGTTTGGCATATTATTAAACGAGAAAAACGCTACAAAGAAACCCCCTGTACGTTCGAGGGATTGAAGCCCGGAAAATACACGCTGGTCGTTTATAATCCCGAAGCTGTGGATTTCGACCCCAATAGCGGCAGTGAATTAGAAAAATCCGATGGCGTGGTCATGGAAGAGGTCGTCCTGACCCATAGTAGTGCCTTAGAATACGATTTTGATGAGGAAGATTTCCAAGAATGGAATTGTTTGAGTTGTCCTTGGCTCTATGTATTTGATGGTCAGCAATTTATAAAAACAACCGAAGTGTTAAAGGATGTCGTAGGCGAAGAAAATCGACAGATTACGACCACCGCAATCCAACCCGAAAACTTCCGAAACGGAACGCTAAAAATCCGCATTCAAGAAGAAAAAGACGAAATTACGCACCTGCACGCCGTTACGCTCAAAGTCAATGGCGTAGTTTGCCCTATGAAAATTGCCGATAAAACCACCGCTCAAAAATTGACGGATGCCGATAAATATTTGGAATTACGCAAAGGCGATGCCGTGGATATTGAGTTTGAATTGCCTAAAAATATGACCAACATCGAAAATGTCATATTAGAAACTGAAGGATTTTATGAGCCAGAACCAGAATTTTTGAAACAAATCAAACAAAAATATTTGCGGAAAAAATAATCGCTAACTTATTGATGTTCAGTAATATGCAGACCCGTCATGTTTTTAGAGAACGTGGCGGGTTTGGTTTTTTACTTCGTTCAAAACCTAAACTATTGCAGTCTTATTTTTCGTCCAGAATATACATTTGGGGTAGGTTTCGTCCGAAGCCATCCCAATCCATGCCATAACCGATAATAAACTTATTTTCCAGTTCAAAGCCATAATATTTCAAATCCAATTTGTGGCGCAAGGCATCAGGCTTAAAAAACATGGACACAATCTCGACCGAGGCGGGTCTGAAGTCTTGTAACAAACTCTTCACTTCATTCATCGTATTGCCTGTATCAATAATATCTTCGAGCAAAATGATGTGTCTATCACGCAAATCTTCCTGAAAACCAATCAGTTCATCAACCGTTCCCGAACTTTCCATCGACCGATAAGAGGTAAACTTAACAAACGTAACTTCTGCCGAAAACTCAATCGCCCGCAACAAATCGGCAGCAAACATAAATGCGCCATTCAGCACCACGACAAAAAGCGGGTTTTTGTCCCGATATTCTTGGGTAATTGTTGCGCCCAATTCTTGGATGCGTTGTTGAATTTGGGTACTGGTCAGAAAAGATTTGAACGTTTTGCCTCGTACTTCGATAGCCATAATTTTCGGGTTTTAGGGTCAGAAACAATGCGCCAAAGGTAAAAAATTATCTAAAAAATCTGAACGATGCTCAAAATATGAGGTGATTTCTTTTTGGGCATTAGTTAAGATGGTTGGCTCGAATTTCGATAAGTTTTTCGGTAATATAATCTTCTAATACCTTGTCTTTGAGTGTTTTAGCAAGTTTTTGGTAGGATTCCCAGATTGCCAAATGCCGATACGAATTTGCGCCCACAATACGGTTGAGGTTGGTGATGGCTTCCTCAAAATATTTTTTAGACAAAATATAGCGATTGGATTGGGCATAAATCAACGCCAGTTCGGTGTAATAATCGGTCAAATCCTGAAATTGAGCATTTCGATTGAGATAACTGCGACAGATATTTTCAGCCTCCTCCAAGTCGCCGTGCAAGCGCAATGCCTGCACCAATTTTAGGGTGATTTGGAACTGAAAATATTGCGCTTCTCGTTGGGCAAGCAACAATTTGGTGCGCCGAATACATCGCTCTAACTGATTGGTTTTCAGTAATAAATTACAAATTTGTAGTTCATTTTCTTGATATATCGGATGGTCAAATTCGTTTTTGAGCGTGAATAATTGACTTATCGTTTCGGCATAATTGAGGGCTTCTTGGTATTTTTTGCGATGCAATTTGACATAAATCGCCGTCTTGAGAATCGAAATATGAGCAGGATGGTCGTGAGGCAAGTCTTTTCCGAATTGCGCTAATTTCTCAAAATAAAGTTCGGCGCGCGGAGATTTTTGCTCCGCATATGCCTCACAAAGTGAGAGATACAGCCCCAAAATCTGCAACGGATTCGTGTGAGATAATTGTTCTAAGATGTGGATACATTGTTCGAGATAATCAATACTTTTTGGCGTTTCGCCTACTTCTCGATACAATTCGGAAAGTGCTTGCAAAACCACCGTAAACCGCACCGTATGGCGTTGATGCAGAGCAGATAACAAGTTGAGCGCATGAATAAAAGTTCGCTCGGCTTTGGCATATTTTGCTTCGAGAATATAAAGTTTGCCACAACTTTTGAGGCAATCGGCATAAATAATATTGTGCTCGCCAAGTGTTTCGCCACAAATGCGGAAGGCTTCGGCAAGAGATTTTTGTGCCGCCGAATAATCGCCCATCGCCATATATGCCTGCGCCATAAATACGTGGGCTGGGGCTAATTCGGTAAAATTTTTGCCCCGCACTTTTTGGGTTTCGGTCAAGATTTGACTCATTTTTTGGAGAGCTTGTGCCGAATCGCCTTGCTCCGCCTCAAATACGGTGCGACTAAATTCTAAGCCCAACAAATTAGGGTTTTGTGTCCAAGTCGATTTTTTGAGCATCCAATATGCGCGCTCATATAAAGTTACTGCCGTAGCAGAATCGCCTCGCATTCCCGCATAAATTGCCTTAAAAGCCTCATTCTGAGCCAGTTCAATCTGATTATTCGGATATAAATAAGAACGTATTTTTTCCGAGTCCAGATTGTATCGGTTCATGGCTTCATAATTGCCTTCTTGTAGGGCTAATACGGCTTTTTCGCAATATGCCGAAGCCACATCGCCGTGCTGTTTGCCGTATAAATTCAGGTTGAGGCGCAACGCATTTTCGAGGTATTGATGGGCTTTGGGCAAGTCATAACGATAGCGCGCCAACAGAGCTTGATGCCGATGAAAAACAGGCAAAAATAACGAATAATTCGTAGTAGGACTTTGGGCATAAATGCGCTTGGCAGTTTCAAAAAAAATCTCTGCCTGCTTCAGCTCGCCCAAATACAACACATATTCGGACAAGGCGACATAAATCAAGATTTCGAGTACCGAATTTTGTATCGGCTTTTTGAGCAATTTTTTGAGCAATTTATATGCCTTTTCGACCTTGCCTTTCCGAAAATACACATTAGCACCCAATGCCTGATATGTCAGCCAAAAATCGGGCGATGGATGCGCTCGAGCGTGTTTTTTGTTTGCCTCAAATGTATTGCCCGCCGCATGAATTTGTCCCGTTCGGTTTTGATAAAATAATTGGCTCAAGACATATTCGGCTTGTTCGGTATCGGTTTTATGCGCCGAAGTTAAGGCAAGCAAATGACTTTCAGCCTGCTCAAAATCAGCCAGTTGTGTATAATAATCGGCACATAAAATATGATAAAAAACAGAATCAGGAAGTAAATTTTGTTGGATTTGTACTTGATAATTATCAAAATTGCCGTACAGAAATTCGGTATAATTTACCTTTTCGACTGCTAACCAACTTCTGAAAAGCATAAATTTTGTATGTTTTGTTAAGTGAACGAAATCGCATCTTGTTTCTAAGCAAAAATACAGGTTTTCTCCCGAATTTCAAAATATTGATTTTCAGGCAAATTAGGTGTCCCAAAAACGAAAATAATCCCCGTTTATTTGGATGTTATCCGATTGATTATCAGATAGTTCATTTGTTTTAAAACTCAAAATATCCTTGCCCAAAACTTAATGACAATAACATCATAGTTCTTGTTGGAAGGAAAAGTTTTACCAAAAATTTAAAGCATATTTTTGTGTAATAGTTTTTTTTTTCGGACTTTTGCAAACCGAAAATGCGTATGTGCATCATCTATTTTAATTCTGAAAATACATTTTTAGCAATGGCAAATCATAAATCGACATTAAAACGAATTCGGTCAAACGAAAAAAAACGTGAATTGAACCGATACCAATTAAAATCAACACGTACTTTTGTAAAAAAATTACAAAATACGACCGATAAGGCGGAAGCCGAAGAGCTTTACAAAAAAGTATCTTCGATGTTGGATCGATTGGCAAAGAAAAATATTATCCACAAAAATAACGCCTCAAACAAAAAATCAAAGTTAGCCAAATATGTCAATACCTTGAGCTAATCTCTTGATTACGAAGCGATTAAAAGCAATTTGAGCCTTACGAAGTCGGTCTTTGTGGGGCTTTTTTTGTGCCTCTGGGCGTAAACTTTTCGTCATTCATTTGGTTGGTCTTTCGGAGGCTTTTTTTGTATATTTGTTCCTTATCGGAAATTTGAATACTCCGTACTACTTATCACCTTTTAGAGTCAGAATATCAATGATAGATTTGCCCGTTTTAACCCAAGAACCGGAAGCCCGAAAACGTAAACCAAATTGGTTGCGTGTTAAATTGCCTGTCGGGAAAGAATACGCAAAGGTTCGGAAATTGGTTGATAATCATAAACTTCACACCATTTGCGAGAGTGGAAATTGCCCCAATATGGGAGAGTGCTGGGGAGCTGGCACGGCTACTTTTATGATTCTGGGAAATGTTTGTACTCGTAGTTGCTCGTTTTGTGCGGTTGCCACAGGACGACCGACCGAATACGATACCGATGAGCCTCGCCGAGTGGCTGAGGCGGTCAAACTCATGGAGGTCAAGCACGCCGTCATTACTTCGGTTAATCGGGATGAATTGAAGGACAAAGGCGCAGAAATTTGGTATCAAACCGTTCGGGAGGTCAAAAAATTATCTCCAAATACAACTATTGAAACGCTTATTCCCGATACGAAGGGAGATTGGGTGGCTTTGGAACGCATGATTTCGGCAGGACAGGAGGTCGTTTCACACAATATGGAAACGGTCAAAAGACTATATCGGCGCGTGCGTCCGCAGGCAAAATACGACCGAAGTATCGAAGAATTACAACGCATCAAAGCCTACGGAAAAACCACCAAAACGGGCATTATGCTCGGCTTGGGCGAAACACAAGACGATATATTTGAAGCCATGGACGATTTGGTAGCGGTGGGCGTGGATGTCCTGACGTTGGGGCAATATTTGCAACCGACCAAAATGCACCTCGAAGTGGCGGAATATATCCACCCCGATACGTTTGCGATGTACAAGGAAGAGGGACTCAAAAGAGGATTTCGGTATGTGGAATCTTCGCCTTTGGTACGCTCTTCGTATCATGCCGAACGACACGTTTTGTAATATAATATATTGAAAATCAGGTTTTTAAATCGTAATTTCCATGTCATTTTCGATGTCATAGAAATTACGATAATCCGTTTGAAATTCGTTTATCTTTCCAAGATTAGATTATTTAGACATTATTTTGCAGAAAAGTAATGGTTTTTTCGACTACCTTCTGCATATCCTTGGGGAGTTCTGAAGTTTCGTAAGGATGCGTCCCGCCAAAAGTATGGTCGGCATTTTCAACCAAAAATATTTCGGCATCGGTTTTCCAAGTCTTGAATTTTTGGGCTTGCTGGACAGAAACAACCGTATCGCCCGTTCCATGACAAATCAGAAAGGGTTTATCCAGTTTTTTCGCCAAATTTTCAATATCAAAACGGTCAAAATTAGCTTCCAAATCTTCATAAAATTGGTAATAAAGTGGCATATTTTGTTGGGTACGTCCGTTATGCACAAAAACCACGCCACGTTTTTCCCATAATTTTACTTGTTCTTTCGGGAAATAAGCCTGAATATCCAGGACACCAGCCCACGCCACACCTGCGCTAATGCGCTCATCTTCAGTGGTTTTAGCAACCGAAATGACCGCCCCTCGACTATGCCCAATGATGGCGATGCGGGATAAATCTGCGCCTTCGATCAGGGGTCTGCCGTGCAGATGCCGTAAGAGTTGGGTTACGTCATCGGCTTCAATCGTAAAATTATTACTTCCGAAGGCATCCAAATCGACAAAATCGGAAGGCGTTTGTGGGGTTGTTCCGTTGTGTGAGAAGTTCATTTTCAGGAATACAAATCCCGCTTGAGCAAATTGTTGGGCGACCAAATCGAACGTCCCCCAATCTTTGAAACCTTTGAAGCCGTGCAAAAAAATGATGACGGGTTTGTTTTTGAGCGAATCCTGATAACAAATATCGAAGGCAAAGGCTCGGTTGCGATGTTTGGAGTGGAGTATGATTTCTTTTTTTTCCATGTTAATAAAGGGCTTTTGAGTTTGAGTTTGGTTCGGTATTTTCTCCAAGCGGACTTTGGTAAAAATTGAAAATTCTTGCCAAAGTAAAAATAACCAATCCCCCGAAAATGGTTTTCCTATGAATAATAACAAAATTTAATCCTAAAATTGTCATTCCCAAACAAAATGTTTTAACTTTTGCCAAAGTTATCATATTTCCGAACGACTTTGGTTTGTGTAATTGCTGGCAAAGGTCTTATTTTGTATCCAGAATTAACCGACCTTTTCGGGAATTGTTCCGATAAAGTTTGTTCAATATCAATACCAAAAAATGCGTCTTTGACCGCATTCCATGATTTATGAGTAAAATTGTCCGAGAGATTCGCCGCCCCATCGAGCAGGAAATGAACCAGTTTGAAGCCAAATTTAAGGATTATGTCAAATCTGATATTTGGTTAGTCAATAAAATTATGCGGTATATTGTCGAGCGCAAAGGCAAGCAAATGCGTCCGATGTTTGTATTTTTGACGGCTGGCACGTGCGGCACAATTAGCGAGGCTACTTATCGTGGGGCAGCATTGATAGAATTATTGCATACTGCCACGCTCTTGCATGATGATGTGGTTGATGATGCGAATTATCGGCGTGGTTTTTTTTCGGTCAATGCACTTTGGAAAAACAAAGTGGCGGTCTTGGCGGGCGATTATTTATTATCCAGAGGTTTATTATTATCCATTGATAATGAGGATTTTAGCTTGCTAAAAATTGTTTCCAAAGCAGTTCGGGAAATGAGTGAAGGCGAAATCTTACAAATGGAAAAAGCCAGAAAATTAGATATTGACGAAGCGATTTATTTTGAGATTATCCGCCAAAAAACCGCCACACTGATTGAGTCTTGTTGTGCGGTGGGGGCTACTTCGGCGGGCATGGAAGCCGAATTTATTGCAAAATGGGCGAAATTTGGCGAAAAAATTGGCATCGCTTTCCAGATTAAGGATGATTTGTTCGATTATGGCACCTCAGATATTGGCAAGCCCAGAGGCATTGACATCAAAGAAAAAAAAATGACATTGCCACTCATTTATGCCTTAAATCAAGCCTCTCAATCGGAAAAACGCAACATCATTCAGATTATCAAAAATAAGAGTGAAGACCCCAAAAAAGTTACCCAAGTCATTGAGTTTGTCAAAAATTCGGGCGGCATGAATTACGCCACCGAAGCGATGCAAAACTATCGTCAGGAAGCCGAAATTTTGTTGGATGATTTTCCCGATTCGGATTACAAAACGGCACTCAAAACGTTAATTCAATATACCATCGAACGAAATAAATAAAAGTAGAAAACAAAACTATTTTAGTGATACATGAGTTAGAATTTAGCTTGGTTTCAGGGTAATTTTTCGGGCAAAAGTAATCAACAAAGCAGGCAATAAAATCAAATTGGTACACATGGCAATCAGAAGCGTAACCGAAGTAAGTGCGCCCAAAGCGATAGTACCGCCAAAATCGGAGGCGGTAAAAATAATAAATCCGAAAAATAATACAATCGAAGTGTACATCATGCTCATGCCTGTTTCGCGAATGCCGACCCGCACCGCCTCCATGACATCGAAATTTCGTGCGGCTAATTCCATGCGATATTTTGCCAGAAAATGAATCGAATCATCGACCGAAATCCCGAAGGCAATGCTAAAAACCAACACCGTGCTGGGCTTGAGCGGAACGCCCGTATAACCCATCAAGCCTGCCACCGCCAACAAAGGCAACGTATTGGGCAAAAGTGAAAGCAAAACCATCCGAATATTTCTGAATAATGCCCCCATAATCAGGGCGATAAGTGCTATGGCAATCCCTAAACTCTGGCGCAAACTGATTATCAAAAATTGATTGCCTTTGATAAAAAGTAGCGTGGTGCCTGTAATACGTACCTCGAAATGATTTTCGGCTTCCTCTTCCGAAACAGAGCTTGTATCCGATTGATTATCAGATAGTTGGTTGTTAATTTGAGTCTGAACCCCAAAAATAGAATCAATGCGCGGACGGATGACATTTTGCAACACCGAATCCATCCGAATCGAACCCATATCCGCAATTTTTAAGGAAATTCGGACTTTCTGCTGTGTGCTATCGGTAAAGGCTTTGGCATAATTCTGGTCGGTATCTCGCTGATTTTTAAGGTATTTCCGCAAAAATGCCAAACTTCGTTTGTTGGGCAAATCATACGCCAACGGCTCGCCATCGGAATAGGCTTGGTTGGCTGCCTTCAAAAAAGTAACGGGCGAAAGTGCGGGCGAAAGATACGGCAGAGAATCCAAAAATAATTCTAACTCATTGATTTTCTGGAGGTTCGATATTTTTCGTAGGCTTTTAGGTTTGCCCATATCGACCAAAATTTCCAACGGCATCACGCCACTAAAATTTTCCTCAAAAAAGTGCAAATCCTGAATCACAGTGCTTTCTTGAGGCAAATCATCGACCATAAAAGAAAGTGCCTTGATTTTGGTTAATCCAATAACCGAAAATCCTGCCACCAAAATTGCGCCCAAATAAATGGCTTTGCGGTGATTCATGACCAAATTTTCGATAAAATTCAGTATAAAAATTGTCGAACGAGAATGCAAATGTTTGGTATGACGTGCTTTTGGAGCGGGCAAATACGAAAAAACTGACGGAATGAAAATAATCGTAATCACGAAAGTAGCCATAATATTGATGCCTGCCACCACGCCAAACTCCTTCAGAATCGCTGTATCAGTAAAAAATAACACAAAAAAGCCGATTGCCGTTGTCATATTGGTAATTAACGTAACGATTCCGATAGTCCGAATCATGCGGCGAAGCGCTTTTTGTTTATCTTCTAATTTGAGATATAATTGATGATATTTATTTATCAAATAAATACAATTTGGAATCCCGATAACAGTCAGAATTGGCGGTAACAATCCAGTCAAAATGGTAATCTTATATCCGAAAATTCCCAGCGTTCCGATAGTCCAAATAATGACCATTCCGATAACCAAAAGCGGATAAAAAACTGCGGAGAACGTCCTGAAAAACAGGAATAAAATCAAAATCGTAACGCTCAAAGAAATTGCTAAAAAGATATTGAGTTCGGCTTTAACTTGTGTGGTCATGACCGACCGCACATAAGGCATTCCTGCGATACGAATTTGGATGCCTGTTTCTTCGGAAAATTGACCGCACATTTCGACAATTTCAAAAACTAACTTTTCACGCTTGGAACTATGTAAAACCTTAGTATTCAAGGAGATAGCCGAAAGCGTTGCCCCATTTTTTGGATTCAAAATTTGCTTTTCATAGACCTTGATATTTCGAGCAATTTGTAATAAACTATCCAGTTCTGCCTGATTTTTTGGGAAAGGCGTAAATACAGGAATTGCCTCAAAACGCCGTTCTTCCCGATTTGGGATAATATTCTGAAGCGTAGGCAAGGACAAAACACCCGTGATGCCTTCGGTCTGGGCAATTTTATCATTTAGTTTCTTAAATTTCTTAAAATTTTCATAATTATAGATGGTGCTATCCTTTGCTCCAATCACAAAAATATTGGCATCCTCGCCGAATGTTTGTTTGAAATCCTGATAATATTTCATGTCAGGGTCATCGGCAGGCACAATCTGGGCAAAGGTGTAGGCATATTCAACACGTTTCCCGAAATAGCCCATGACCGCCGTTATTCCAATCAAAATACCGACCAACGGCAGTCGGTAACTTAGGATAAAATCTGCAATTCTTGCCCACATAAATTTATTGGTTCTATTTGGTTTCGTCTATTTTTGTATGGAATCGTTCAATCTTTTTGCCAAAAATTAATTTCTTGATTGTCAGATGCTTAGACGAAATTTATAAAAAAATATATTGCCTAAAGTTGGCATGGGTCAAAATTAGGAATTTTTGAGCAATTCGGGAAAAGCACGCAGGATACTACGGCAATTTGCTGGGCGGATATTTCTGCCCAAATTCCCGTAGTATCCTGTGAAAATCTGATTGATAATTACTTGATAATCAAATCCGTACACTGATTTTGTGTGCGTGCAAATAGCGTTTGAGCTGCGGAATCGGAATTTCTTTGAAATGAAAAATACTGGCAGCCAAAGCAGCATCCGCATCGTTATTCTCAAAAATTTCCAAAAAATGTTCCATCTTTCCTGCCCCGCCCGAAGCAATGACTGGAATAGAAAGATTTTTGGTCAAAGTGCCTGTTAATTCTTTGGCAAATCCTGCCTTCGTGCCATCGTGATTCATGGAAGTTAGTAGAATTTCGCCCGCTCCTCGTTCCTGAATTTCTTTTGCCCAAGCGATGGTATTTTTGTGGGTCGGAGTACGTCCGCCACGCACATGAACGATATGCTCCAGCCCGACCTGACGGGAATCAATCGCCACCACCACACACTGACTACCAAACTCTTGTGCCAGTTCGTTAATTAATTCGGGACGCTTGACGGCTGATGAATTGATTGATACTTTGTCTGCGCCAGCACTCAAAAGTGCCGACACATCCGCCACAGACGAAATGCCACCGCCCACCGTAAACGGAATATTAATTTGTGCCGCCACTTCTTGCACCAATCTGATGAGCGTTTTGCGCTTTTCGACTGTGGCGGTAATATCCAAAAAAACTAATTCGTCCGCTCCTTCTTGGGCATACGTAGTGGCTAATTCGACAGGGTCGCCTGCATCCCGTAACCCTATGAAATTCACGCCTTTAACCGTGCGTCCGTCCTTAATATCCAAACATGGAATGATTCGTTTTGTGAGCATTATTTTATGTAAATTGTTGATTATCAAGAATATAAATTATGAGGCAAATTTAATTTGCCTCATAATCTAATAATAAATAACTTCACATTTGGGGCGTGATTTTTTGAATTTATCGACAAACATTTGCCAAACCTTTGAATTATAGCACTTTAATGATTTGAGATTTTTCAATTCGTATAAAGGTTTCAAAAATCGGACATTCGTATTTGAGATGTCAATTTCTTCCATTTCGGATAATTTATCCAAATCTTTCAAATTGCTTACGGGCGTTCCCGCAATCCGCAAGACCTTCATTTTCTTGAGTTTAGCCAGCGGTTCGAGGTCTTCAATCGCCGTATTTTCGCACTCCAAATGTTCTAAGTTGGTCAAGCCCGAAATGTGCGTCAGATTCCGAATCGGACTTTTGGAGCATTGCAATAACTGCAAGGTTGTCAGGTCTTTAAGTGGTTCGAGGTCGCTAATTTTGGTGTTTGAAAAGCGTAATTCTTTGAGCCGAATAAATTTTCGTAGCGGACTCAAATCCTGAATTTCGGAATTATCCGTGATATTAATGGCAGTCAAACCCGTCAATTTATGGAGTTGTTCGGGTGTCATGTTTTTATCCACTTTGACATAATTTGTGAGAACGGCACGCCATTCGTTTGGTACGGCATTCCACCACGATTGAAGTTCTTTTGTCCTGAAAATCAACAAGATATTATTTTGTCCTGCAAATTTGGAAACTTCCGAAACCGCCACAGGCGTATTTTCCATATAGACCGTTTTGAGGTTCGATAAGTGCATCAAAGCGGAAATCCGACTGACTTTCGTATCGCTAAAATCAAGGGTTTCTAATTTGATTAAATTAGTGAGTAATTCCAATTTATCGACATTGGTTTTGGCAAGATTTAAGGTTTGAATATCAATCAAATCTGCCAACGGCATTAAATCCGAAATACCTGAACCTGAACAGTTTAGCTCCTGCAAATTCATCATCACTTTCAAGGGTTCGAGTGTCTGAATATCTTTTTGTCCCGAAATATCTACCTTCGCCAAAGTAGAAACTTGATGCAAATCTTCCTTGGTTGGTTTGCCCTTCATCGCTACTGCATTCTGGAATACGGTCTGCCATGTTGGCGGGAGTGCGTTCCACCAATTTTCTAATGCGCCCGACTCATAAATCAATAAAGTTTTGGGATGAGTACTCATGTACTTTTTTGCCTCACTTTGAGTTACTTTGGCGTGGTCGCAATAGATTTTGGATAAATTTTTCAGGTCATTCAACGGACTCAAATCGGCGACCTGTGTTTCGTTGATGAACAAAGATTTGAGTTGGGTTAATTGGCGCAAAGGCGATAAATCATTGACGGCAGTTTTGTCCAATTCCAACACTTGTAAATTGGGCAATTTTTCCAAAATGGAGAGATTATTTACGCCTGTTTCCGAAAATTGTAATATTTCAAGATTTTTCAAATTTTCTAAGGATTTCAAGCTCCGTACTTTGGTGCCTGAAAAGCGCAATTCTTTCAAGCCCACCAACTGGCTAATTGCCTGAAGGTCTTTGACTTGGGTGTTTGAAATTCGTAGCCGTTGCAATTTTGTATAATTCTGCAAGGGCGAAATATCATCTACGGGTGTGCCTTCAAAATATAAATCTGTCAAGGCAGTGGCGTATTTCATCGGCTCAAAAGTCTTGATTTTGGTCTTGGAACAATCCAAATATTCCAATTTTGTCAAGTTCCGAATCGGGAAAATACTATCGGCTTGTGTGCCTGAAATATTCAATTTCTTGAGTTTGGTCAATTTGGCAAGCGGATTGATGCTCCTGATTTTTGTTTTGTCCGAGAGGTCTAATTCTTCGGTTGCTAAAATCTTTTTGAGTTGCGTAATGCTCGGAGTATCAGTAACTTGCATATCGCCAGTGAGGATTTTTTTCCAATCGGGAGAGAGCCTCGCCCACCATGTTTTGAGTTCTTGTTCTTCGTTGAGTTTGGTGGTATAAATGCTGACAATTTTGAGTTGGCGTTGCGTTTCATTGACGATAATTTCGATGTAACGAGGTTTGTTGGTATTGACCGAATCGCCCGTAATCGTAACTGCATTGAGGTTTCGGCTCATGGCTACTTTAAAAAATAGGCGATTTTCGGCATTGGTAAAGTGCGTGATTTCCTCGATATTAAACTCAAATTTGGCAGCTTTGAAGAAAAAATCAACATCCTTGAAATATGCCTGTACATCTTTATTGGTAACCATGTCCCGATTTTCGTCCAAGTCGTCTTCGACTTGCACTTTATCATCCTGAAAAAATTTCAGATAACTTTCGTTAATGATAATATCTTTGTCCTGGGCGGTGGTTTCGGGGTCGCCCAGCGTATTGAGCGAATATTCCAAAAACCTGACCAGCTTCTGGGCACGTTGGCGATATTCTTCAAGTTTTTCGGCTTTGTTATCTTCCTGATTAGCCGTGTTTTGTGCCTGAATCCCGAAAGAATAAAGCCATAAACTCCAGCATAAAATTTTTGATACTGTTTTCATTATTTTTTGATTTTCGAGTGAATTTTTTTTAGTTTGTACAAAATGCAAAACTACTGGATTTGTACCACCAAAGCAGGATACATTTTTTTGCATTTCGGCAAGATTGTAACGTTTAAGAAAATCAAAAATATGAATTTTCGGCAAAGAGTGATTTGAGATGCGTTGGATTTTGCATTTTGTTAGGTTTTAGAGGCGAGCCACGCCCATTTCAGTTGTTTGATTTTAAAATAAAGTATCATACATGAATTGATGTAAATTAATATATATAAATAATTGATAGTCAAGTAGTTAAAAAATATAAAGTCCCGTATTTTCTTGAGTTAGGAACATTTAGATTCGGGGCAATGTTAGCATTTTGTTCGGAGAACTCTTGTTTTTTTGTGCTTAAAATTAATAACCGATGCCAACTCGTAACGATTATATCCAGCTTCATTTTATTGTTTTACTGAATAGTTTTATCCCAAGAATATTTATCGAAATTTCAGTCCCTTCGGTCGAGATTGTATTTTTACGGACTTTGACGGCGATTGTGATTTTGGGATTATACATTTGGTACAAAAAATATTATTTGCAAGTCGAAACCAAACACATTATTCATCTCTTGCTGACGGGCGTGCTGACTTCGGCATATTGGATTTTGTTGAGTGATTCAGCCAAATTATCAAACGTATCGGTTACGCTGGTGGGTATCTCCACGACTTCGCTTTGGGTGAGCATCATTAACTTTATTTGGGGGCAGGGCAAACCGGGTATGTATCAGATTGTTACGGGATTGTTGGCAGTTTTTGGGGTTTATATTGTTTATAATTCCAAATTTGAGTACGATTTAGGTTTTACTGTGGCGATTGTGGCGGCTTTTGCGGGAGGTTTATTGACTGTCCTGAATGCTCGATTAGCGAAGATTCATAATCATTATGTCGTTACGTTTTATCAGATGATTGGGGCTTCGTTCGGGGCGGTTATTTTTGCGCCTTTTTATTTATTGACACACGATTTGAACCTCAATCCGACCGAGCGAGATTTGGTGTTAATTGTGGGACTGGCATTTGTTTTTTCGGTGTATTCGTATTCGGTATTTATTAAGGTAATGAAACGCATTTCGGCATTTGTGGTGGCTCTGACGGCTAATTTATCGCCGATTTATGGCATTTTGATTGCGTATTTTATGTATCACGAAACCGAGCGAATGTCCACCGAATTTTATATCGGGACACTGATTATTTTGTTGTCGGTTTTTCTTTTTCCGTTTTTGGAAAGACGCAGAATTTTGCGCCAACGAAAACGGCTGCATCGTTCTGGGCGTTAGATAGTTTGGCATTCTGTTTGTGTTCTTTTTCTTGGCACACAAATCCGATAAAAATATGATTATCAGGACAATGGAAGGCACGAGCAAATAATACATCAGGGCAAGTTCGACTCTTGCGTGTGCTTCATTTATAGACTTACCAAGTTTTCAAAACTTGGTAAGTCTTTTTAGTTAGATTTTGGCTCTATCTCGCCATTTGCTGCGTTTTTGCGTAACAACCTCCATACCTGAATTTTGAGTGGAGGATATTATGGTCGAATTTGATTGACGCAATAGTTTTTCGACCAAAGCTACCGCCACGCGCTGGGTATTGTCATCTAATTGAGAATCAAGGACTTCGGGCGTGTAATATTTTTCGACAAACTTCGTATCGAAATTGCCACTGGTATAGGCTTGGTGTTGCATCACAAAACGGCAAAACGGTAAAGTGGTCTGAATGCCCGTAATCTGGTATTCATCAATCGCCCGAATCATTCGCCGAATGGCATCCTGTCGATTATCCGCATAAGTAACCAATTTGGCAATCATGGGGTCGTAATAAATGGGAATTTTCATGCCTTCCTCGAAGCCGTCATCTACCCGAATGCCTACGCCTTTGGGCGGTCGATAGGTTTGGAGTGTTCCGATGTCAGGCAAGAAATGATTGCGTGGGTCTTCGGCATATACTCGTACTTCAATCGAATGTCCCTGAATTTTGAGGTCTTCTTGTCGGATACTCAAGGGTTTGCCTTCGGCAACTCGGATTTGTTGTTTGACCAAATCTACGCCCGTAATTTCCTCACTAACAGGATGTTCCACCTGCAGGCGCGTATTCATTTCTAAGAAATAAAAATTCAAATTGGCATCGACAATAAATTCGACTGTTCCCGCTCCATAATAATTACAGGATTTGGCAACATTCACTGCTGCCTCGCCCATGGTTTTTCGGACTTCTGGTGTGAGGCAAGATGAGGGTGCTTCTTCGATAACTTTTTGGTGTCGTCTTTGCACCGAGCATTCTCGTTCAAAGAAATGGATGACGTTGCCGTGTTGGTCGCCCATGATTTGGAATTCGATGTGTTTGGGCGAGGTAATAAATTTTTCGATAAAAACAGCCCCGTTTCCGAAGGATGAAACCGCCTCACTTACAGCGCGTTCCATTTGTTCTTCAAATTCGGATTCGTTTTCCACGACACGCATTCCTTTTCCGCCTCCGCCCGCACTGGCTTTAATCATGATGGGATAGCCGATTTCGTTAGCACGTTTTTTGGCGATTGCCACATCGGTAACGGCTTCTTCCATGCCCGGTACCATGGGGACACCGCCATAATTCTTGACCGCCTGTTTGGAAGCGAGCTTATCGCCCATCACTTTGATAGATTCGGGCGATGGACCGATAAAAATTAGCCCTGCTTCGGATACTTTTCGGGAAAATTCGGCATTTTCGGATAAAAAACCATAGCCCGGATGAACCGCATTTGCGCCTGTCGTTTGGCAGGCTTCGATGATGTTATCCATTCGCAAATACGATTCGGACGAGGGAGGATTTCCGACACAAATGGCTTCGTCTGCATAACGAACGTGGGGTGCCGTGCGGTCTGCCGTGCTGTATATCGCTACGGTGCGGATGCCCAATTCACGTGCCGAGCGCATCACACGGATGGCAATTTCGCCACGATTCGCCACTAATATTTTTGTTATTTCCATAGGGTTCATTTCGGTTTGGAATGGGTTGTCAATGGTTTTCTTCAAATTTAGCAGAAAACCAGACACAAAAACAATGATTTTGGTCGCCTTTTCGGAAAAATCATAAATTTCAGAAACATTCCAAAGTTTTATGGAAGTTGCTCGCCGACACGTCAAAAATTTTCAATTTCCAAATTTTTATGCCCAAAAAAAGAAAAATATTTCTCAAAAAAACTGATTTGACATCCCGAAAATTGTACTTTTCTAATAAAGCATAAAAATATAACGTGAAAAAAAATCTTTTTTCAGTTATGAAGTGAATTTGAAGGGGTAGGTTTTTTGGAAGCACTTGACTTTTTGTAGAGTTTTGTTCACGCACAAAAAAAGTAAAAAGCGATTATATATTTTGAAACTAAACTGTTTTATTAATTAATTTTTGAAAAATTAAAACGATTTAAATTAAAACTATTTAATTTTTAGTACCATGAACATGAAACAAATTTTTCTGTCGGCATTGTGCTTATTTTTTGTCAGCACAATTTACGCCCAAAATGTGGGGATTAACACCACAAATCCGAATGGCGAATTGCAGTTTGGTAACACGCTCAAAGAACGCAAAATTGTGCTTTGGGAAGACCAAAATCAAAACTGGGGGCATTACGGTTTGGGGATTACCGCTAACCAAATGCGCTACCATACGCCACACAATGCCGCCAGCCACATTTGGTATGCGGGCAATTTGGGTCCGACTACTTCTACCTTTGCTGTGCCTTTGATGAATTTGACAGGTACGGGCAATCTTTTTGTGAAGGGCAAAATCCGAATCGGCGGCGACCTTGGTGATTTGAGCATTACGGGCGGTACGTTGAGTTTTACGGGCGGTAAATTTTATTTCAATAACGGCACGGGCGACCGTGAAGTGTCTTTGCAGTCTTCTACTGGCGACCTGAATCTTGGTACGGGTGGACTTACGCTCGGAGCTGGAGCTACCCTCAATACGGATGGAAGTATCCGCTGGAACGGCGCAAATTTCCAATTCCGCAGTGGCGGTAATTGGTTTAATTGGGTAGGAGCTAATGTTACTACGGGCGACCTCTCGCTTACAGGCGGTCTGACGTTGGGCGGTTCTAACTTGACCGTGGACGGAAGTATTCGTTATCAAGGTGGAAAATTTGAGTTTCGACAAGGCGGGGCTTGGGTAAGTAGCTTGACAAGCACAAATATTACTGCCGGAAGAGTAGCTTTCGGGAGTGGCGCAGGCACAGTAACGGGTTCGGATTGGTTTCATTGGGATAATACGAATAATCGTTTAGGCATTGGTTTGGTCGCTCGCAGAGGACGCTTGAGCATTACACCTGCTACCATTGAAGGTCGAAAAATTGTACTTTATGACGGAGGACTGGATGACGACAACCAATATTACGGTTTTGGTATCGGTGCTTTCCAATTTTTATATCAGGGATATGGCGGTGCTGACCACATTTGGAGAAATGGTACATCGGCAGTGGCAAGTACAGAACTGATGCGGATTAAAGGCGCAACAGGTAACGTGGGTATCGGTATAGCGGCACCTCTTCAAAAATTGGAAGTAGATGGAGCAATCAAAATCGGCAATACGACAACGAATACTGCCGGTTCTATCCGCTATGACGGTACAAAATTCCAAGTCAATGACGGAACATGGAAAGATATTTCTGTTGGCGGTGGCGGTGGAATCACAGGAACGCTCACAGCAGGTCAAGTTCCTTATGCTACGGGAGCAAGCGCAGTCGTTACTTCTGCAAAATTCGTGTGGGATAATGCGAACGGCAGTTTGTTGGCTGATGCAACAACTGTTGATAATAAGCGCAAATTAGTTGTATGGGACGATGCAACAAATAATACCCAATTTTATGGTATCGGTACTACGGCTTTGAATATGCGTTATAATACTTTCAGTGCAGCAGCCAATCATGTTTTCACTTGTGGGGACTTAGCAGGTACGGGCTATACCACATTGCTTACTTTATTTGGCGCAGGTAATATGCTTTCTTCTACTGGAGCAACCTTGACAATAGGTGGTGTTTGGACAAATGCTTCTGACCGTAAATTGAAGAAGAATATCAAAGATTTGAATTACGGGCTAAATGAAGTCTTGAAGTTACGTCCTGTGTCTTACAATTTGAAAGCGGATAATTCTAAAAATATTGGTTTTGTAGCGCAAGAAGTCGAAAAGATTTTACCTGAATTGGTTTTTACAAACAAAGAAACCAAAACAAAATCCATGTCTTATGGTCAAATGACTTCGGTTTTGGTCAATGCAGTCAAAGAATTGAACGCCAAAATCGAAAAATTAGAGGCTGAAAACGCAAAATTGAAAGCCGATAATTCGGGCTTGATAGGCACAAACTCGGACTTGAAAGCGCAATTAGAAAACCTTGACAAACGCACAGCGCAAATCGAAAATATGCTTTCGCAACTCCATGCCAAAGCACAGAAATAATTCCAAGCGGTATCATTTTTAATAATTAAACCAATTCAGGCAAATGAAAAAATTAATTTTAATATTATTTGCCCCGATACTGCTAAACTCGGTCTATGCCCAGACATTTTATAATTCTGGCGCAGCGGTAACCGTCCAAACAGGCGCAACCCTGTACGTGGATGGCAATACAGACCTCGAAAATGGTGGTAGTTTTAGTAATGCGGGTTTGATTCAGTTGCGGGGAAACTGGACAAACAATGCTTCGACCTCAGCCCTTGCTGGCACAGGAAAAGTTCTCTTTTTCAATGGGTCAAATAGTTTTATCAAAGGAAACTTTGGGACAACTTTCCATAATTTGGAACTCAACACGGGTTTGGTAACGAACCAAAGGGCATCCACGGTCAATAATAACCTGAGCTTCGTCAAAGGAATGTTCAATGCGACCGCCACGGTTACGCTCGGCACAACTGCCACCGTAACCAACGAAGCCAATGGAAAATATACTATCGGAACGCTCCAAACGACACGCTCGGTTGCCGCTACGAATACGTTTGGTGGCATGGGCTTGAGTTTGAATCCGAATGGGACAAACTTGGGTAATGTAACGCTGGTACGGAAGGCAGGTACGGGTTCGGCTTACGGAAATATTCCGACCGCCAACCCCAACAGCATCAACCGAACATGGACAGTTACGGCAGCGAATGCCCACACAAACAGTAACTTAACGTTTAATTGGCTTTCGGATGATGACAACGCCGTAGCTTTAGGCGATGCCGCACTTTGGCGCACCGATAACAATGGCACAAGCTGGACGGAACTCACGAAAGGTAATTTATCAGCGCATTCGGTAACGGTCAATGGCGCAACCACCGTAACACAATTTACGGTCGGCGGTTCATCAAACGTAACAAAAGCCGTAGTTTTTACGCCCTCCATTTTTTCGGAAAGTGCAAATAACGATGGCTCGATTGTAACGGTTTCGACAATTAAATTATACGGTTCGGAAACGTTTACGGGCGCAAATGGCACATTTGACCCCGCTAAATATTCGATTACGGGCGTTCCTGCGGGCTTAACTCCCGTCCTGACCCGAAAAAGTAGTACGGAATTGTCCTTGTCATTTACAGGCAATGCGACCGCTTCTGCTGCTGCCAATAATACCAATATTACGGTGGCTTTCGGAAATGGCGCATTTACGGGTGGTAATGCCAGTAGCGTTTCGGGAAGTACACGAAATGATATTCAGATGGCTTTTACGGATGCCAAACCTGAATTTCGGATTGTGGGCGTTTCGACTGCACCCATCGCCAGCGGAAGTACGATAGATTTGGGCAAATTTACGCCCACAACCAGCGTGCCGACAATGGATATTATCATCGAAGCCAAAAATGCTGGCACAGGCATATGGACAGTTCCAGCGGGAATCCCTGCATTAAGTGGAACAAATCTCCCTGAATTTGAGGTAGTTAGCGGTTTGCCGAACGAATTAGGCATAAACCAAACAGGTAGAATAACGATTCGGTTTAAGCCCACTTCTAACGCCCTCAAACAGCTTGGCGTAGGGATTTCGACCGATGCAGACCCAAATCCAGAATTAAATTTTACGCTCAAAGTCGAAAGCACATCCCCTGCGGGAGCTGCCGACATGGAAATTTCGTACAATGGCATAGTTGTCAGTAATTCGGCTTCCGTATTTTTGGGGACGCTTCTGACCAATGATTTTACGAATGATTTTACGGCTACCTTTGTACTCAAAAATAAAGGTTCAGGTAATTGGGTAAGTACCGAACCTAATTTTTTGGTCATCAACGACCCGCAATTTACGGTCGGTGGATTGGTTGGTTTGACAAATAATCAGCTTCCGGGCGGACAAAGTGCCACGTTTACGGTTCGGTTTAAGGCGCAAAATTATGGACTCAAATCCGTTCCTGTTTCTGCAAATTTTGCAGGTGATGCGACACCAGAACTGACATTCACGGCGCAAATTGATACTGACCAAATTCCAGTTACGCTACCGCCCGTGGTTACAGAACCCCTGGAGCCTTCAGGACCAACCACAGTAAATGTTCCGATTGGAACGCAAACTCTTACGCTGGTCGATGGCGATGCTCCGATTCAGCTTGGCGAACAATTTAAGGTCGGACAGCCTTTTGTCGTGGGGCTTCCTTTGATTAATGTGTTTCCGAATGCCACTTTTGGCGTAATTGGACAAACCACGCAGGTCATTCCACAAAAAGCAGGAACTTATACCTTAACCTTTGTAAATCAAGGACTTCGTACTTTTCAAGTTACGATTACGGTCGGAAAAGGTGAGCAAATACTCACGCCAAGCGAACTCAAACCGCTCACGCCGATTACTTTGACTTCTACGCCATTTGTGCCTGATTTTGGTATCGGAAATCTGACTTACGAAATTATCGAAGGCGGAAATATCGCTACGATTGTCGATGGCAAACTCGTGCCGACAGGCAATGCGGTAGGGACAGTAAAGATGCGCGTTTGTAAGGCAGAAACCGATGATTTATTAAAATCGAATTGCGAAGAGGTAACTTTGGTCGTGGGCAAAGGTTCACAAACCATTACTTTTGGAACGATTCCGAGCCGAGTATTCAAACAAGGCGAAACGTTTGAGATTTCAGCCACCTCGACTTCGGGTTTACCGATTGTATTTACACCATTAACCGATAATATTTCGATTTCGGGTAATACCGTTACGGTACTCAAGGCGGGTATTGCCGAGATTCAGGCGACACAAACGGGTAATGATTTGTACGAATCTGCCACAGGCATTACACAAGTGTTTTTTATTAACAAAGCCACACAAACGATTGATTTTGCGGAAATTGCAGCTAAATTAGCCACCGATGGCGCATTCAGTTTGTCAGCTTCGGCAAGTTCGGGTTTGCCTGTAACTTTTGAACTCGTTTCGGGCGAAGGCATTGTTGCCCTGAATGGTTCGACCATTACGATGGTCGGCGGTTCGGGAACAGTTCAGATTCGAGCCGTACAAGCGGGCGATGTGAATTTCTTGCCTGCCACGGCAGTTGTCCGAACGTTTACTGTCCGACCTGTTTTGGTCTTAAATTCAGTATCGCTCCGTGTCGAGGATTATACCTTACTCCTTGAATTTGAGGCGATTGGCATTTTACGAAACGATAATATGTTGGTCGAAGTATCGGATAGCACGGGTAGTTTTGAAAATACGCCCAACAATGGTTGGTATTCCGTGATTGATATTCGGGAAGGACGAGCGAGAGTTGATGTGCCTGTCAATGTGGTGCAGAGCAACGCCTACCGCATCCGACTCAAAGGCAGATTCGTGAATGTAATTAGTAACGAATTGCCTGTCGAGGTGCTGTTTCCCAAGCCGAATACTTCATGGGTCAAACGAGAAGGAACGATTTTGTGTGTTACTCAAGAGGCAGAGGCTTATCAATGGTACGTCCGAAATGAGGCTGGCGAATGGGAAGTTATCGCAGGCGCAACCGAACGATGTCTGGACATGGAATCCACTTTCGGGAACGAATATAAAATGGTTTCGGTCAGGGGATTTCGAGGAAATCGACCGGGAGATTATTCCACAGGATACGGTTATCGCCCGCTCCAAGCCGAAGTTTTAGCAAACGAAGCCGAAATTATTGATGAATTACGCATTTATCCGAATCCTGCTTCAGGACAATTTTCTGTGGAATTGACCATGAAAAAATCAGGCAAAGTAAGCATGAAATTGGTCGATGTTTTGGGCAAAGAAATTTATCCAAAATCCTTTGAAAATATGCCCATTCGTTTTGTGGAGCATTACAATATTGAAGCCTTACCAAATGGTATTTATTTCTTACACATCGATACCGAACAAGGTACGATTGTAAGAAAAATTATTAAAGAATAGTTTTTTAAATTTAAATTAGGTATCAACTTACAATCTTACACCCTATTGGCAATGCTGATGGGGTGTTTTTTTTATGTTTTCCTCACGACCACAACAAGGATACGTTGTCCCTGCGTAAATTTGTGTGGCATCATCAAAAATCAGAATTTATGGCATTTCGTAAAATCATTCGGTATTGGGCGTATTTTTTATTCATTATCGGAGGCATGGGTTTTGGGGGCGGTTATGTGGCTTCTTATGGTTTTTTGGACGGAATAATACATGAATTTCCGCTTGCCCCTACGGGCATTGTCGTTGATTATCAGGAAAATATCTATGTGGCTTTAGGATTTTACGGAATGGTTCAGGTATATAACAAAAATGGACGTTTCAAGACCAGTTTCCGCATTCCGAATACCAAAGGTGGGGCGTTCCGAATGCGTCTGCAAGCGGATGGAAACTTGAGCGTTGCCGTCCAGAAAACGAATACGATTTACCAATTTAATACCGATGGCGAATTAATCGAAATTATTGAAAATCAGATACTTCAGTATGAAAAATTCCCCAAAAATCAGGTGGTTTTTTGGGATGCCACCACAAAATATAACATCTCTTCGGCAATATTTTATCCCGAAATTTTACGGGAAAAAAACGGAATTTCCGAACCTGTGGTCGTGATTCCTGACCACCTCAAACCATTCAAAGGGGCATTTCCTGCGTGGCTTTTTTGGGTTTTGGGCGTGATTTTATTAGCGTTAAGCACAGGTGATTTGGCACAAAAATTGTTCCGCACCCAGCCCGCCCAAGTGGAAATCAAACAGACGAAAACTCAAACCCAAATCACGATTACACAAAGTTCGGAGGGACATTTTGCCGAAACCACTTTGCTCGTATTTTTTACCGCATTGTGGATTTATGGAGGTTATTTGATGCTGAATGAAGCATTTTTGAGAGATTTTTCACCTTTACGCACTGTTTTTTATGCTGTAATTGGTTTGTTGTGGATATTGGGTTTGCGACAAATAGTCGTTGGGATTTTGTGGCTTTTGAGCGGAAAAGAAGTCATTTTGATTCATGCGAACCAACTGAAAATCAGCCAAGAAGCCTTATTTTTGCGTCAAACCAAAAGTTTTCCCATCGAAGCGGTTTACGATATTTTGGGCGATGACATTACCCTGAAAAATACCGCCAAATTTGCCAAAGGCATCGGACGAGGGCGCATCAGTTTTCGGCATCAAAAAAGGCAATATCGTTTTGGTAAAAACTTGATAGACAAGGATTTAAAATTGGTTTTGGCTGCCCTCAAAAAATCAAAATCCCTAAAATCGGATAAGTTCAAACCTCAACGCAAATCGTCTTTTGTGCGGCAATTTTTGAAATATATGGCAAATCCCAAAGACTAAACAACGCCATAAAATAGGACAAACCTATTTTAAAAACTTTGCTTTGAACATTGTCCGTATTATCTTTGTTAAGAAAAACAGATGTTTGGACATGAAGGCAGATTTGACTTTTGTTTTGATTTGGTTGTAATATATTGATTATGAATAAGTTACATCAATTTAATGGGTGCAATGAAATGCTCAATATGGTTTTATTAGGAGAATTAAATTAGATTTCGCTATGGCAATTATGATAACAGACGAGTGCATCAACTGCGGTGCGTGCGAGCCAGAATGCCCCAACACTGCCATTTATGAGGGCGGTGTGGAGTGGACTTGGCAAGACGGCACGGCACTCGAAGGCACTTTTGATAAGGAAGGACAAGCCCTTGACGCATCCGAAGAGCAAGAGCCTAATTCGGATGAATTTTATTATATCGTGTCAGGCAAATGTACCGAATGTGTGGGTTTTCACGAAGAACCCCAGTGTGCGGCGGTTTGCCCTGTGGATTGTTGCGTTCCAGACCCTGATTTCGTGGAAAGCGAAGAGGTCTTATCCGAACGTCAAAAGTGGTTACACGCCGAAGCCTAAAACAAAATCCGTCAAGTACCAACATTTGACGGATTTTGTATTTATCTGAAAATCAATATTTTACAAATAAAAACCAATTAATTTTTGGGATGATGAATGAACTTAGAAATTTCCTTCATGGGTTTGTACATTTCGTCATTTGCCTTGATAAAAATGAGGTCATCGCCCCACATTTCCACGAATTTTTGATGTACTTCTGGGGCTTCTTTCGGCAAATTTAAGAAGGCATCGGTCAATTTTTTCTTGATTTCTTCATTCATATCTTCACGAACAAAAATCGGTACGGGCGGGATATTTTCCGATTCCCAAAAAATACGAAAATCCTTTCGTTTGATTTTGCCTTCGTGTACCATCGAGCTAAGTGCCATATCACTGACGGCAGCGACATCGACTATGCCCGCCATCAAACTATCAATCGCATTTCGATGGCTTCCCTCAAAAATTGCGTTGGGATGCCCTGCACCAATTTTGATACCTGCCTCGTATAATTTGGCGGAGGGAATGACGCTTCCCGTAGCCGAAAAAGGGTCAACGAATGCAGTTTTGAGGCTGTCAAAGTTTTTGACGTAATCCTCGAAGGTTTCAATTTTGGAATCTGAACGTGTAATAAATACACTTTTATAAGTATTGAGGTTGCCGTGTTCCTTGTGAGCTGTCGTTACAAGTACCTGACAATGAGCCACATCGTGCGCCATCAAATAGGCAAGCGGTCCCGTAAAAGCAATATCAATCAAGCCTTCGGACATATCCTCGACAATGACATAATAATCAATTTCGTGCCGATAGGTAACTTCCATACCTGTTTTATTGGAAAGGTATTTAACCAGCCCATTCATGTGGGTTTCCTGTTCGTATTCGTCATCGGTGGGCAACAATCCGAAGACCAATTTGGGTCGGTCGGTAGTGGTTTTTTGAGTTGTCTTTTCGCTTGATTTACAGGCATTTAGCCCAATAAAAATAAGATAAATGAGCCAAAGTGCAGGTAGTTTTATGTTCATGGCGGAGCGTATTTTTTAGAATGTATTTGAGATTTATTTATTCTAAGTAAAAGTACAAACATTTTCCTGAAAAGATTATAGGAAAGATCAAAAGGCTTCTCGAACTTTTATGGGTTTCGATTTTCGGATGAAGATTCGGTTCGGAATCGAGGGCAGAAAAGTATTTTGAGTGCGCTGTATTTTGATATTTTTTTTGGTTTGATGCAAGAAATTCGAGGGTTTTGGGATTGTTTTTCCTTTAATAGGCACATAAAAAACACCGTGTTTTTGGGCAAAAGTAAAGTTTTGGAATGCAAAAGACGGGAATTGCGATTTTTTTTTAAGTATTGCGTTCGTTGAATTTTTTGAAGGCAAAAAGCCTGATATTCTGTAATCAATGCCTATAAATTATTTTTTTAGACTTGTTTTTTAATCGCCTAACAAAAGGTTAATGTGCTATTTTTCAGGAAATTATTTGCAAAAATTTTGGGCAAAAACTTGACATCTGATTTTTGATTCGACAACTTCATTACGGACGCTACACCAAGAACCATGAAAAAACTGCAGTTTTAGTTTGATAGAGCGTTCGACCAGTTTATCTTAATATTTTTTAAATCACCTTTTTATTTGAAAATGAAAAACGAATGAAAACCATGAAATTCACACTACTACACAAATTTTTGATGATCGGGATTCCGATTTTATTAAGTGTTTTTACTGTTTCGGCGCAAACACTCGTCAAGGGCAAAGTAACGGATGCCATTTCGGGTGAGGCAGTTTTGGGCGCAAACATCGTCCTGAAGGGAACAACTACGGGAACAACTACCGATTTGGATGGAAATTATCAATTAGAAGTATCGGGCGATAATCCGATTTTGGTATTTTCTTTTATTGGGTACGAATCGGCAGAAGTGGTGGTTGGTAATCAAACCCAAATTGATATTACTCTAAAAGTAGACCAAAAAGTCCTCGATGAGGTCGTAGTGGTGGGTTACGGCGAACAGAAAAAATCCTTAGTTACAGGGTCCATCAGTAGCATCAGCTCGGATGATGTGGTTGCCGTAGCGACTCGCCCAGAACAAATCTTACAAGGTAAGGCAGCGGGTGTTTCGGTTTTGCCTTCTTCGGGTGCGCCCGGTGCAGGCATGGCGGTACGGATTCGGGGGACGGGTTCTAATGCACGTTCTGAACCTTTGTACATCGTGGATGGCATGAAAAGTGGCGATATTAATTATCTTGACCCCAGCGATATTGAGTCGATGGAAGTCCTTAAAGATGCCGCTGCCTCGGCGATTTATGGTTCGGAAGGCGCAAATGGTGTCGTGATGATTACGACCAAAAGCGGTAAAGCAGGACAAGCACGGGTTGATTATTCCTTTTCGTATGGAATGCAAAGCGCACCCAAAAGCCCCGTAATGATGAACTCCCAACAATATGCCACCTACATGGGCGAAATATTCGCAGGAAACCCCGATGTTACTTTGCCTACTGCCTCCAGCATCAGCACCAACTGGCTGGATGCCATCACAGAAAATGCCCCCATGATTCGGCATAATTTATCGGTGAGCGGTGGAAATGAAAAATCTACATATTTTGTAGGCTTGGGATATTTGAACCAAGATGGTATTATCGGTGGCGGTGATTTCTCCAATTACAAGCGGATTTCGTTTCGACTTAATGGATCGCACAAGCCGTTGAAATGGTTGGAATTAGGAAATAATATCGCCATCGTAAACGATCAATCCTCTGGTGTACAGCAAGATGACGGATTTAATGGCGTGGTTAATAGCGGAATTATGATGGACCCTACCACACCCGTAACTTATACTGGCGCAGTGCCAGCCCACGTTCAGACGTTGATTGATGCGGGACAATATCTCAACCAAGACGCAAACGGCAATTATTATGGCTTATCGAATTGGATTACGAACGGAGAAATTTTTAATCCATTAATTCGATTATCTACACAAAGTGCAAACGACAAAAACAAAACCAATAAATTATTAGGAACGGTTTACGCTACCTTGAAACCCATGAAAGGATTAAATATTACTTCTCGAATGGGTGTGGATGTAGCCTACCAATCACAGCACAATTATTCATCGCCATATTACGGTAATTCCACTACGAATGCACCGGGCTTGGAGATTTTCAAGAACGAATTGCAATGGACAACGTGGTTATGGGAAAACTTCGCCACTTACAACACCACGATTAAGGATGTACACAGCATCTCGGCTGTGGTAGGGATTTCGGCTCAGGAATTTGTGCATGATTTCTTATATACCACTGCCAGCCCGATGTTGCGCTTCGACCCCGCATTTGCCTTCCCTGATATGGCTCGTAATGATGACGGCGACCGCGTGGGTGGCTCACGAGTACGCACCAAAATGGCTTCTCAATTCGGACGATTATCCTATGATTACAAGGAAACTTATCAGGTCGAATTTACGGCACGAAGGGATGGTTCATCTTTGTTTGGTCCTAATTATCGATATGGTGTATTCCCTTCAGTTTCAGCAGGTTGGACAATTTCAAACGAATCTTTCTGGAGCGTGGATGCGGTCAATAATCTGAAAGTACGTGCAAGCTGGGGACAAAATGGGAGCGTTTCCAATTTGGGCGCAGACCAATATCGTTCCTTAGTTACTTCGCAAAACGTTTCTTATGTGGATGGCGCAGGAAATACCATTCCGGGTGCCGAGCCACAGTTTTTGGCAAACCCCGATTTGCGATGGGAAATCAGTGAACAAACCAACTTTGGCGTTGATTTCGAGGGTTTACAATCACGAGTTTATGCCACAGTTGATTGGTTTACGAAAGTAACCAAAGATTTGATTACGCCCGGACAATTAACCTACGAATTAGGAAACTTCTCGCCTTCGGTCAATGCAGGGGACGT
>CAZNYR010000023.1:0-12311 GCA_964577275.1 uncultured Cytophagales bacterium
ATCAGTATAAGGGATAGCTGAAACTTATCTCAGGCTTGGACTTGATTTTTCATAAAGGGGGATGGCTATAACACAACCTATATGTCCATAGCCTCCCTACGGTAACGGCTACGACACCATCACTAGGGCGTTATTTAGTTCAAAGGATACTGCCCCTAGGTTACAGAATGCACAAGATAAACTATAATATTCGTTCCTCATCTAAGCTTGGGTCTGTTTCCACTCTTCATTCCAAATATGAGGAAGCTGGGGTAAAAGAATATTGGATTGTAGATCCAGAGCGGGAGGCTGTCTTGGTTTATGTTTTAAGTGAACTGGGCGTATTTATAGGGTTGCAACCAGTAGTGAAAGGTAAAACTCTAACTTCTCAAACTTTCCCTAGCCTTAAAGTAGACCTAGAAGAGGTATTTGCAGAGTAGGACTTGCGCATTATCACAGTAGAGTGTTGGGCAGGTACATCTGCCCCCCCATCCAATCGCTTTAATTTCCGCTAGTGTAGTTTTAGGGTAAAAAGGGCTGACCAAGAAACATTTTTCTGTTTTTGAGTGTCTTGTTGATAGTGTTCCACCTACCTATTTTTTACACTGTATGAATCGCGCATTTGGTATTATTATATTTATTGCCGTCTTATTTCTCATTGACCTATATGTCTATCAAGGGGCTAAGGTTGCCTTTGGCGAGTTAAATACTCAGGGAAAGCGTTGGCTTCAAGGCATATTTTGGGGAATTAGCGCCATATTGATGGCAGTGATTGTTTTGTACGCCTTTGTCGATCCCAACCTGTTTGGGCGTACAGGGCGGTCTTTTGTGTTCACCGCTATTTTCATGGTGTACTTCGCCAAGTTGCTCATGCTTCCTTTTGTGCTTATTGATGATTTGATCAGGCTGGGCAAGTGGGTATATTTAGCCGCAACAGGCAAAGAAGCCATAGAGGTATTTGATGGCGAAGGCATTTCCCGTTCGCAGTTTCTGGGGAAAGTTGGTTTGGCAGTGGCCTCTGTTCCAATTATAGGGATGATTTATGGAATGGTTGCTGGAGCCCATGATTATACGATCCGCAAGGCAAAAGTATCTTTACCCAATCTCCCCTCTGCTTTTGACGGACTGAAAATCGTTCAAATATCGGATGTTCACAGCGGCAGCTTTTTCAATCGCACTGCTGTAGAGAGGGGGATTCAGATGATTTTAGATCAGAAGCCCGATGTGATCTTTTTTACAGGCGACCTGGTAAACGATAGGGCAGATGAGATGGACGACTACTGGGAATTATTTAGCAAGCTTACCGCACCGCTAGGCGTTTACTCAGTGCTTGGAAACCACGACTATGGGGACTACCATCGCTGGGAAACGGAGGAGGCTAAAAAAGCCAACTTGGAAAGGCTCAAAGAAGGCCAAAAAGGTATGGGCTGGAATCTCCTCATGAATGAACACACTTGGCTCGAAAAAGACGGGGAGAAAATAGCCTTAATAGGTATTGAGAACTGGGGAGAGGGTGGTTTTGTCAAACACGGAAGGTTGGACGAAGCATACACAGGCGTTGAGGACGCTCCTGTAAAACTCCTACTCTCCCACGACCCCAGCCACTGGAATTCACAAGTAACCAAAGACTATCCCGATATAGATATTGCCTTTGCGGGGCATACCCACGGAATGCAGTTTGGCATAGAAAAGGCAGGAATTAAGTGGAGTCCTGTGCAGTACAGGTACAAGCAGTGGGGCGGTTTATACCAACAAGGCCAACAGTATTTATACGTCAATAGGGGCTTTGGCTACCTAGGCTACCCAGGCCGAATTGGAATGCCACCAGAAATTACAGTGCTAGAATTGTACAAAGGTTAATTGGTAGATTTATCCTCTAGCCAATTCCAATAGCGTTGTGTAATAGTCTTGGTTCATCATTTTAGATTTGAGCCAAGCGTAGAAGCGCATGGCTTGCAGGTCTTCCTCCTCAGCAGGCAAGAACTCTAAATACCCTTCAACCCTATCGATAAAGCTAGACTTGGTAATACTTTGAGGATAGGTGAAAAAATGCTTGAGCAATAGCAAAAATGCCCCAGCATTTTGGTATTTGGGCTTAGATAGGAGGGAGGCATACTGTTTTTCTATGCGCTCAATCCGCTCATAAGCCAAGTCTGCATTATTTAGGTCGAACTGAAACATGGCCTCTGCCAATGACTTCTTAAAAGCCCACTCCTTGCCCATTTGCTGTATATACCAGAAGTCGGAGTGCTGAAAGTGGAGCATGATTTTGCTTGCTTTAGAGTACTCCTTTTCTTGATAATATACAAAGCCTAAGTTGAGGTATCCATCGCATTTCTGGGCAATTGACAACTGTCTCTCATTCTTTTCCAAAAACTCCTCCAGTAAACGGATAGCCTTGGCGTTTTGCCCCAAAAACGTATAATTATTGGCTTGCAGCAGCACGAACTTAGGGTGAAAATCTTCATAGTAGGAGGCGCTTTCATCTCCTATCAACTCCGAAAGCCGATCCAAGTATTGCTGGGCTCCATTAAACTGCCTACTTCTATACAGTACGTGGGCAATCATGTAAATCATGCCGAGCTGATAGTACCTATGTGTAGCCCTAAACTCCGTATCCTCGTACTGATGGATTAGATAAGGAGCAAATGAGTAATAATCTTTTCTTACCAAAACAGCCGTGCGAGCAATTGACAAAAGCAGGTATTTCAGCTTGGGGCGCTGGCTTACGGCCTTGGCGAGCTGATATTTTTTCAGTATTTCTTTAATGATAGGTTCAAAGCTCAATGGAAGCCCTTCTTGCTGTACTTTCCATAATTCTTCCCTTACCTCGGCATAAGCCATAGAAGCCCTAGCCTCCTCATCTGCCATGGCTTTCGCCTTTTCCCACTGCTCAATGAGCATCTTTAACTCTTGCCCACTTTGAGGTGTCCACCATTCCACCTGAAGTTGATAAATAGTAGTCAATACCTCAAACAACTCCTCCGACTCAGCGGTATGGGTCGCTTTGTTGAGGTAGTGTTGGGCGAGGGGGAATGCTCCTCTATCGTGCAGGTGCTTGGCTAAGGCCAAGTCTCCCATAGCACTGGCGTTGGCCGTTTCGTCAGTTTCCTGTATTTGAAGAACTAAAAACCTCGACAAATCCTTCATCAACCTTTTGCGCAATGCATGGTAGGCCATTTTTTGCTCCGAATCTCCATAGAGCTTTTCAATAATATGGGAAGTTTTGAGTTCCTTGGGTTTAGAGAGTAGGCGGAAGAGCGCTAAGTCTTTGCGGTCTTTCCTGTTTTGCAGACGTTTAACAAAGCCTTCAAAGCCTCGGCGCTCTTCCTTGGTTAAAGTTTGGATGAGAGTTCGGAGTTTATCCATGGTTAAATCCAACTTCTTTCAGTAATTCATAAAACCTAAATACATCCTCAAAACTATTGTAGAGAGGTACAGGGGCTATGCGGATGACATCGGGTTCGCGCCAATCGGCAATTACACCTCGCTCACTGATATACTCGTGAATTTCCTTACCTCTTTCGCTCATTACCAAAGATAGCTGGCAACCCCTTTCCTCTGGGTTTTTGGGGGTAATTATTTTGATTTTTAATGAGTCGGACTGTGCATTGAAATCGCGAATGAGGAACTCCAAATAACCTGTGAGCAGCTTTGACTTCGCCACAAGGTTGTTCATGCCAGCCTTGTCAAAAAGATCAAGGGAGGCTTTGTGTGCGGCCATGAGAAGTATGGGGGCATTGCTCAGCTGCCAGCCTTCTGCCCCTGCCATGGGCTTAAATTTCTTGTCCATGAGAAAGCGCTCCTTTTCGTCGTGGCCCCACCAGCCAGCAAAGCGTTGTAGCTCGAAGCTTTGCGCATGTCGCTCATGTATAAAAGCGCCCGACACGCCTCCTGGGCTAGAGTTTAGGTATTTATAGCTGCACCAAACGGCAAAATCGGCATTGCTGTCGTGTAGCTGCAAGGGCACATTGCCAACTGCATGGGCTAAGTCAAAGCCAGCCTTGGCGCCCACCTGATGGGCTTTTTCCGTAATGGCTTTTAGGTTGAAATATTGCCCAGTGTAGTAGTTTACTCCCCCTAATAGCACTAGTGCTAAGGAGTCTCCTTCTTTTTCTATGGTAGATAAAATGTCTTCTGTACGCAGGGTGACCTCTCCCTCGCGAGGGTATAATTGAATTACCGCTTCTTTGGGATCAAAGCCCTTCTCTTGTGCTTGGGAGGCAATGGCATAGTGGTCGGAAGGGAAGGCGTCGGCTTCCATTATGATCTTATATCGAGAAGAAGTGGGGCGGTAAAAGGTGACCATCATCAAGTGCAGGTTTACCGTAAGGCTGTTCATAGCGATAACTTCGCTAGGCAAAGCCCCCACTATTTTAGCTAGGGATTCAGTTACATTTCTATGGTAAGAAACCCAAGGCATTTCGGTGCGAAAATGACCCTCTACGCCAAGCTGTTGCCACTTTTCTAGCTCTGCCATCACGTGGAAGACTGTAGATTTAGGCTGAAGCCCCAGAGAGTTGCCACAGAAGTAAAGGCAGTTTTTCCCTTCGTGTTGGGGGAAGTGGAATTCGTCTCTAAAAGCTTTTAGAGGGTCTTGTGCATCTAGGGTTTGGGCGCAGGATAAAGAAGTTTCGAAGGTAACGGTATTAGTCATGGTAGATTGCATTGTGATTAAGGCAGTTGTGTTTGTCATGTCGCATCCCATAGCCTAGGGGTAGCATCCCCTAGGCTATGGGATGCGATGTGATGAAATATATTTATGCGTCGATATAATTTCTTGTCAAATTTATTGCTAAAACTATGGCAATTAAAATGGAAATGATATTTTTGCATCGCTAAACGCTAATGTAGTTAAGCAAACTTCTTTCAAAATGTAGTGCAATCCTTACAAAACGAAAGAAATAAAGAAAATTGTTCGGGCTTCCTTGAAAAAATTTCTTTCAAAAGTTTGCAGTTAAGAAAAACAGCGGTAGTTTTGCAATCCTAAAATCAACAAGCGCTGGAACAAATAGCGCTTTCAATAAATAAAGTTCAGGGGGGATTCCAGAGCGGTCAAATGGGACGGACTGTAAATCCGTTGCTTCGGCTTCGCAGGTTCGAATCCTGCTCTCCCCACGAGAATTTATCTCATCAATATCTTACAGAATAGTTAATTTTTATTAATTTTGATTATTCTGATACGCTAATAAGAAGCGGGAGTAGCTCAGTTGGTAGAGCGGCAGCCTTCCAAGCTGCAGGTCGCGGGTTCGAGCCTCGTCTCCCGCTCTTTTTTTTGTATTTACTGTCTGCGCTTGTGATAAGCCGACGTAGCTCAGGGGTAGAGCGTTTCCTTGGTAAGGAAGAGGTCGTGGGTTCAATTCCCGTCGTTGGCTCTATTTCTTTGCGGATTTTTTATTTAAAATAATAGTTTGAGAATTTAACTTTTGTTGAATAATGGCTAAAGAAAACTTTGACCGTTCCAAACCGCACTTGAACATCGGTACTATCGGTCACGTTGACCACGGTAAAACTACATTAACAGCGGCAATCTCTAAAGTGTTGGCTGATAAAGGGTTGGCTGATATACGCGACTTCTCTTCAATTGATAATGCGCCCGAAGAAAAAGAACGTGGTATCACAATCAACACTTCGCACGTAGAATACCAAACGGAATCTCGGCACTATGCCCACGTGGACTGCCCAGGACACGCTGATTACGTGAAAAATATGGTAACAGGTGCTGCTCAGATGGATGGTGCTATTTTGGTAGTTGCGGCTACGGATGGTGCAATGCCTCAAACTAAGGAGCATATCCTTTTGGCTCGTCAGGTTGGTGTTCCTTCAATCGTTGTTTTCTTGAACAAAGCGGACATGGTCGATGACGAAGAAATGTTAGAGCTGGTAGAAATGGAAGTTTCTGAAGAACTCGAAAGTCGAGGCTACGAAAACTGTCCAATCATTAAAGGTTCTGCTTTGGGTGCATTGAATGGCGAAGCAGAATGGGTAGCGACTGTCGAAGAACTGATGGCTCAAGTTGATGAGCATATTCAAATTCCACCACGAGATGTAGATAAACCGTTCTTAATGCCTGTTGAAGACGTATTCTCTATCACTGGTCGTGGTACTGTTGCAACTGGTCGTATCGAAAAAGGTGTTATCAACACTGGTAATCCTGTTGAAATTATCGGTATGGGTGCGGAAAAATTGACCTCTACAATTACTGGGGTAGAAATGTTCCGAAAAATCCTTGACCGAGGTGAAGCAGGTGATAACGTTGGTTTGTTGCTACGAGGTATCGACAAGGAAGCCATCCGAAGAGGTATGGTAATTTGTAAACCCGGTTCAGTAATGCCTCACACAGAATTTACTGCCGAAGTTTATGTTTTGTCCAAGGAAGAAGGCGGACGACATACTCCGTTCTTTAAAGGCTATAACCCACAGTTTTATTTCCGAACAACTGATGTTACTGGTACAATCGATTTGCCTGAAAATGTCGAGATGGTGATGCCCGGTGATAATATCACGATTACTGTGAAATTGCAAAAAGAAATCGCTATGGAAGAAGGATTACGGTTCGCTATCCGAGAAGGTGGTCGAACAGTAGGTGCTGGTCAAGTTACCAAAATCTTAAAATAATCTCTTCTTACGATTAATTAACGATATATAGAACCCGTCAAATCAATCTGACGGGTTTTTTAATTTTTTTTTAAGTAATTTTCTGTGAAAACCTCTATTCTGCTCGATGCCCAATACTTTCCTTGTGTTGATTACTTCGCTTTGATTCTCAAATACGACGATGTCATCATTGAATCACAAGAGAATTACCAAAAACAAACCGCCAGAAACCGATGCTATATTCAGGGAGCAAATCACATTGAACGCCTTAGTGTACCTGTGGCACGCCCTTCAGGACAAAAAATTAAAACCACCGAAATCCTTATTTCTCCTGATGCTAAGTGGAAAAACGAACATTGGCGAGCCATTCAAACGGCTTATGCAAACGCCCCATTTTTTGAATTTTATGCCCAATCCATCAAAGATGAATTGTTCCAAAACCATGAAAAGTTATTTGATTTAAATATGAATTTACTTCAATTAATATTAAAATTACTAAACATCTCAAAATCAATTTGTTATACCGAAAAATATCAATCTTATCTTTCGGAAAATATTTCAGATTTTCGGAATCAAGTATGTTCCAAAAAACCTTTTTTTAAGCATTATGTACCTTATTTTCAGGTTTTTGGGAAGCAGTTTTCACCTAATTTGAGTATTTTAGACCTCCTATTTTGTCAAGGAAATCAGGCGGTGCAATATTTAAAAAATGAACTCAAATAGAATTTATATTCAGATTATTAAATAGTACGGAGTATTTAGTACAACGTATTGAGATAATCTAATTATTTGATAATCAATAAATTATACTCAAATCAAACGATAAACTAAATTTGCATCATGACTTATCAGATATAAATTATGTTTTTAGGGCAGATTTTTTGCAAAGTCAAAAATTTTAATTTATTTTTGAGTGATTACTTACTATCATTATGACAGATAAAAAAGAAAAAATATTATCCGTTGCCTTAGAACTTTTTGCTAATGAAGGATATAGCGTTACTTCGACCAGCAAAATAGCCCAAAAAGCAGGCGTTTCGGAAGGCTTAATTTTTAGGCATTTCCAGAACAAAAAAGGACTTTTGGAAGCCATCGTCAAGGAGGCGGAACTAAAAATTGGGCAGATGTTTGCACCCATTATTTTTGAAATCGACCCAAAGGAAGTTATCCGAAAAACGATTTTATTACCCCTCCGAGCCAGTCAAGACGAATACGATTTCTGGAAACTACAATTCAAACTAAAATGGCAAAAAGAATACAATAATCCTCACAAAATGAAGCCTTTAACCGATAAATTGATTTGGGCTTTTGAAGAATTGGATTACGAAAAACCAGCACACGAAGCACAATTACTACGCATGATTCTGGATAGTATTTCGATGGTAATTTTGCGGGATGAAATTGAAATCTCCAAAGAATTTGAAACTTTTTTATTCCAAATATATAAACTTTGAAAAAATTTATCGTTCTTTGCAAGTGATTGCTCACTAATTAATTTTAAATTAAAAAATGACACAAATAGATAAGACAAAACCTATCATGGTAACGGGCGCAACGGGCTACGTAGCGGGTTGGTTAATCAAAAAATTATTAGAAGAAGGCTTGACCGTTCATGCTGCCGTCCGAAATCCAGATAACAAAAAAAAGACGGCTCACTTGGACGACTTAGCCCAAAAATCAACTGGAAATATCAACTATTTTAAGTCTGATTTATTGGAGAAGGATTCGTATGCCGAAGCGATGAAAGGTTGCGAATTGGTTTTTCATACCGCTTCGCCGTTCGTTATCGATGTCAAAAATCCACAAAAAGATTTGATTGAGCCAGCCGTTTTAGGCACTGAAAATGTACTGGAAACCGCCAACCGAACTGAATCCGTCAAGCGAGTCGTTGTAACCAGTAGTTGTGCTGCAATTTACACAGATTCAGTTGATTGCCTGCAAGCTCCAAACGGAATTTTGACTGAAGAAATTTGGAATACTACTGCTTCTTTGGAATATCAGCCCTATTCTTATTCCAAAACTTTAGCCGAAAAAAAGGCATGGGAAATGGTCGAAAAACAAAGCCGTTGGGACTTAGTTACGATAAACCCATGCTTGGTTTTGGGACCTCCTCTGAATCCACAGGCAACGACTTCCGCAAGTTTTGATATTTTAAAACAACTCGGAGACGGAACATTAAAAATGGGTGCGCCAAAAATGGGGATGGGCTTGGTCGATATTCGAGATGTCGCCGAAGCACATTTCCGAGCGGGGTTCACACCCGGGGCAAAAGGTCGTTACATTACCGCAGGACATAACACCAATCTTTTGGAATTGGGGCTGGCTTTGCAGGATAAATTTGGAAGTGAGTACCCACTTCCTAAAAAAGCCTTGCCAAAATGGTTGTTAATGTTGGTGGGACCTTTGACCAATCCATCTTTTAGCCGAAAATTTATCCGAAATAATGTCAATATTGCTTGGAAAGCTGATAACACCAAGATTCGGAAGGAATTAGGAATTGATTTTACGCCTTTGAAGAAAACGATGGAAGACTCGTTTCAAGTATTGGTCGATCATCAAATTTTAAGCAAAAAATAATTTATATTTAACTGATTTTTAGTTTTTTATATAAATTTATTCTACAAAATCACGATGCCAAAAAATATCATTATTGCTGGAGCTTCAGGCATGATTGGGCGCATTATCTTGGAACTTTGTCTGCAGAGCGAACACATTTCTAAAGTTACGAGTATTACTCGAAAACCCTCTGGAAATCAGCATAATAAGCTCCAAGAAGTCATTCATTCGGATTTCATGAATTATGAAAAAATTGCCCATCACTTTGAAAATCAGGACATTATATTTTTTTGTGTGGGAGTTTACACGGGCGCAGTGCCACGAGATGAATTCCGAAAAATTACGGTAGATTTTCCTGTAAATTTGGCAAAAGCCATTCATCAAAAAAGCCCAAATTCTACTTTCTTGTTGTTGAGTGGGCAAGGTGCAGACCGCACCGAAAAAAGCCAAATGATGTTTGCCTTAGACAAGGGAATCGCTGAAAATCAGTTAGATAAAATTGGATTTAAAAAATTTCATTCGTTTCGACCTGCGTATATTTATCCTGTTGAGCCTCGAAATGAACCAAATTTTTCATACAAATTAATGCGGATGTTATACAAGCCTTTGATGAAACCACTCGGCAAAAAATATAGCATTACTTCGGTCGAATTGGCAAGGGCAATGTTTGAGGTTGGCATTTTTGGGTCAGAATTGGCTATCTTAGAAAATGCTGATATTCTGGATATTTTGACGAAAAATGAATCATGAAAAAATTAAAGAAAATAGTAAAAATGATAGGATTAGTCATTTTAGGATTTGTACTCACGGTCGTGGTTGCCGTAGCCTTATTTATGAATTTAAGTCCTGAATTTGGGGATTCTGCCACGACAGAACAGAAGTTAAAGTACGAGAAATCAGGACATTATAAAGATGGGAAGTTTGTCAATGAAACTCCTATTTCGATGAATTTTGATTTGGGGAACGTGATTGATTTTATAAAAGGCAGCCCGAGTCGTCAGCCAAGCAAAAACATTGATATTCAGAAAGTTGATTCTTTGGAAATTGTCCAAAATGACCCAAACGAAACTCGTTTGACTTGGTTTGGACATTCTGCATTTTTACTGGAAATGGACGGCAAAAATATTCTGCTTGACCCAATGTTAGGCAAAATGCCATCGCCCACGCCGTGGTTTGGCGCACGGCGATACAGCCGAGAATTACCGATTGAAATTGAGAAACTTCCGTTTATTGATGCGGTAATTATTTCGCATGACCATTACGACCATCTGGATTATGGTTCGATTATGAAATTAAAAGACAAAGTAAGTGAATTTTATATGCCTTTGGGAGTGGGTAATCACTTACGAAGTTGGGGCGTTCCAGATGAAAAAATCCACGAATTAAATTGGTGGGACGAAACGAAACTTTCTGATATTCAGTTAGTTTGCACGCCTGCCAGACATTTTTCGGGACGTGGCATTTTAGATAATTCGGCTACCTTGTGGAGTTCGTGGGTTATTTTGGGCAAAAATGACAAAATTTATTTTAGTGGCGATGGCGGTTATGCGCCTCATTTTAAGGAAATTGGCGAAAAATTTGGCGAATTTGATTTGGCATTAATGGAATGCGGACAATACAATAAAAGTTGGGCGGATATTCACATGATGCCCGAAGAAACCGCACAGGCTGGAATTGATGTAAAGGCAAAACTATTAATGCCGATTCATTGGGGGGCATTTACGTTGGCTTTGCACGATTGGACTGACCCCATCGAGCGCATTTCTAAAAAGGCAAAAGAACTGCATTTGGAATTAGTTACACCCAAAATTGGCGAGTCAATTATCTTAAAATCAGAAAGTTATCCGCAAGAAAAATGGTGGAAGGCTTATCAATAGCACACAAGTTTCCTGACTGACAAGGTTTGGTTTGAGAGGCTTATTTGTTTGTATCCACAAAAACCACGAAAAAACGACTTGTTTGTTTGTACCCACGATTAAAATCGTGGGTTTCGTAGTTTTCATTTCGTATCAATCGTAGTGAGTAATTACACCATTTTAGCACTTCATTCAAAAACTTTTTCCGACTCCAACGCCCGCAAAAGGCAGAAAATGAATCGAGCCTTTGGTCTGGTCAAACATCACAATAGGATTAAGAGCGACCCGAAAAAAAGGAGTACGCCCCGCATCCTGTCGCCGATAACCAATCGAAGGCACCGCCAAATGATAGAATTTTTGGTAGGTATCTTTCTGTATATCAGACATTTTATAAATATTTTGTCCCTGAAACCACCGCAACGTATAGCCCATGCCCCATTCAAAGAAATGCGTTTCTCGTCCCCGAAACCAATTCAGGGCAACAATCGCAGAGGTTTCGTAAGCCTGTACCTTGCGGATGCGGTCTTCATAATTGCTGCGTGGCATATAATTGAAGCCAATGCGATAACTTCGGGTTTTACGCATTTGCCGATACGTAATGCGGTCATAATTCACCGAATAATACAGCCCATTGCCACCGCCCTCCACAAAAATAGTGTGGCGCGGTACGTCTGTGGGGTGCGAAAACCGATGCCGTAAATCCATTTTGTGCTTAGAACCACCACGATAAACACCTCGCTTGTTTTGCGCCCATAAATCACAGGAAATTAACAAAAAAAACAAGCCTAAAAAAATTACATTATTTTGTCGAAATAAACACATAAATACTTGATTTAGAAGTCATAAAAATAATTCATCGTCAGTTGAAAAAAAGGGATATTTTTTCATCAATTTAGGGGCTTGCATCTGCTCCACAGCCCAATAATTCGTTGTACATTCGGAAAATGAAAATCCGTACAAAAAAGTTCGTTTTGTGGTTTAGATGATTTTTGAAGCATATCAGTACTAAAGTCAGGCAATAAAACGTTAAAAAACGATAAAATCTTTGCATTATCTCCGAAAATCACTAAATTAGGAGGTAAACAATCAAAATATTTGCTTGAAATTATGGTTACGGAAATTACCGAAGGAGTACAGGTTAGCATTCTGACAGAGTTTCATCAGGAATACTCCAATCCCCACCAAAAACACTTTGTATTCACGTACAAGGTCTATATCGAAAATCATAGCCCTTATACTTTACAATTATTACGCAGGCATTGGCATATCTTTGATTCCAATTTTACTCATTTTGAGGTCGAAGGCGAGGGCGCTCGTCGCCCA
>CAZNYR010000023.1:12321-15032 GCA_964577275.1 uncultured Cytophagales bacterium
GCGTAATTGGCGAACAGCCCATCTTAGAACCCGGTGATTCGCACCAATATACCTCAGGTTGCTCACTCAAAACAGATATGGGCAAGATGCGTGGGACTTACCTGATGAAACGCCTCTCGGATAATGAAAAATTTGAGGTCATTATCCCTGATTTTCAGTTAATTGCCCCATTTAGACTGCAATAAATTATCGCTGATGGTATATATTTCTTAGTTTTAGCACCCACGATTAAAATCGTGGGTTTCAAATATTTTGGCAAGTTCCAAGCCTCACCATTTCCTTTCGTGCATTCATTTTTTGACTGCCGAAAAATCACATAATTTTGGATAGCTCTATATTTTTTTTTACCTTACTCGGAGTGTGCATTGCTTTAGTTTTGTGAAGTATCCAAAATAATAAATCGCCACACTCGGTGCGGATGGAACTCTTTTTTTGCTGTATTTTTGCCGTGAACTTTTAGTATCAATTTTTATGAACAAACAATCATTAGAAGTTATCAAAGATTTGGCGTTACGTATTAAAAAGTTCTCTTTTTTATGGGCATTGGGCTTATTGATGGGTTTGCCCAACAACGTACACGCCCAGCAACTCGAAGCCATTTCCTATCGTTTGGCACAAGGGCTGGCTGGCGAGCAAGGCTTAGAAATTTTGCAAGATTCGAGCGGATTTATTTGGATAAATACCAGCAGTGGCGTTTCTCGATTTGATGGTATCGAATTTCGGAACTTTAAAGAATATATCAATCACCTAATCATGACGGATGACCAGCGCATCCTTGCCGTAACCAATGAAGGACTCAAACAGCTTCATTATGAGGTCGATAGCATTTATTTTGAAACCTTAATTCCGCATAAAAATAAAGTTTCTGACGTGAATTTATTTTATCCAAATTGGATTTATGAAGACCACCAAAAAAATCTTTGGATTACCGAAAATGAAACGATTGCATTGTTACAAAAAAAACAGGTCAAGAAACGCTATCCAACAGGAACACACAAATTATTTTTTGTGGAAGTGGACACGAATTATATGTTTATGTTTTCGGAACAAGGTGCTATTTTTCGGTATGATTTTCAGCATCAAAAATTTGAAAAATTAGATTTTGAACTGCCGATGCCTAAAATTTTGACGGCTTTTTCGCCTGAACGTGGAAAAATTTGGATAGGTGGGTATCAAGTCATCGAGCTGCAAGTATCGGCGGATGGTCGGCTTCATCTCGGTCAGGTTTCGGAAAATTATACCGCTCCATTTACGTGTTTTCTCAAACGCAAAGACGGCACATTATTGACGGGTTCTAAAGACCATTTTATTTATGAAATCGACACCATTGGTGGCTTTAAGTTCCTGAAATACGGTGAGTTAGCCGAAAATCCGCATTACGGCGAAGGCGGACTTTCTTCTCTTTACGAAGACCGTGACCAAAATATTTGGGTTACTTCCAGCATTGGCGTTGCACTTTTGCAGGAGCCAATTTTTGCCCATCTTTGGAATTTGCCTCGTGCTTATTTGGGAAATGTTGCCCTGCATATCGGAACGCAAAAATATGTATCGGCGGATGGCTTGTTTCGGGTCGATGATTTGGAAAATGGACACAAAAAAACCGTTCCTATTCCACTCAAAGGGTATATTTCCAGTGGACTTGCGTTTCGGGGTGATAGCCAGATGATTGTCGGGACGGCAAACGGACATATTTTATTGCTGGAAAATGAGCAAATTATACAGGATTATGACTTTTCGGAGCGAGGAACAGTGATTTTTAATCTTTTTGTAGATTCAAAAAGTAATATTTGGGCGTTGCAACGTCCCGATAAATCACACAAAATCGGCATCCTAAAAATTACGCCCAAAGGCGAAATTATCGAATATAATACCGATAAAGGACTGACCACCAATCCATTACAAATTAAAGAAAAATCAGGTAAAATTTATGTTTCGGGTATCGGCATAAAAACAGGATTATTTCGATATACTTACCAAACTAATCGCTTTGAAAATATCATGCCTGAACTGCCACCCGAAGGCAAAAACTGGTCGCATTTTGAAGTCCATGATTTTGAAATCCTTGAAAATGAGAACTTTGTGCTGGCAACTACACATGGATTTTTGGGCATTAATCAAGGCAAAATGCGTCGAATTTTAGCGACAAATCCTCGTTTCAAGACCGAAATCCGAAGTATCTTGAGCGACCCCAAAGATGGCGGAATCTGGCTGGCAACTGACCGCTATGGCATTCTCAAATATTATGATGATGACCATTTTTATAAATTCAATGAACACACCGGCGTAGCCAACAGCATGAGTTATCGCGCCTTAAAATTGGACAAAAACGGCAAACTCTGGGCTGGTTCGGCGGAGAGTGTTTATTATCAGCAAAAAGAAATCATCGAACAGAAGACACGTAAACCCTTGTTTATCAATTTATTAATGAATGGGAAAAAAGTTGATTGGCGAAAAGGGCTACAAACTTTTGATTACAATACCAGCCTCGAAGCCACCTTTATTTTGCCCGATTATCCCGCACATCAAGTCATTTATGAGGAGCGCGTTTATCACCAAAAAGACCAAGCCTATACGCCTTGGGTTGCTTATTCGGGCAATATGCGGTTGCGCTTGCCCCAATTTTCAGAGGGCAAACACATCATTGAAATTCGAGCAAAAAAAGTAGGCGCATACGAATACAGCGATATTTTGAGCTATGAGTTTGATATTCA
>CAZNYR010000023.1:15042-43292 GCA_964577275.1 uncultured Cytophagales bacterium
AGAAGGTTTGGTACAAAACTACGCCCGCCTTATTAGTGGCTTTTGTTGGGAGTCTGGGACTTTTGTTGATTGCCTATAAAATCAATGAAAAACGTCATCAAGTAATCGAAAAACGCTTGGAAAAAGCCATCGTGGAGCGCACACTCGAAGTGCAATCCCAAACCCAAGCCATCGAATCCAAAAATAAGGAACTCGAACAAGTATTTCATTACCTGCACGATACGGAAGCACTGTTATTACATTCCGAAAAAATGGTTGCCTTAGGCGAATTGGTCGCGGGAATTTCGCACGAAATGAACACCCCGTTACGTACTATCAGCACCGCCACCGAGCAGATTTCGGAAGGTCAGCAAATTTTTATGAAAAATTTTCCCTTGATTTCCAAGCGGTTATCCTTTGAGGAACAAGGCGTATTTTTTGAACTTGTCAGGCAAGCTCGCACACAAAGTAAACCTTTATCCAGTGGAGAAATTCGCCAAAAACGCAAAAATTTAGCCGCCATACTCACACAAAATGACATTCAAGAAAACATACAACTGACTGATTTACTGGTAGATATGGGCATTTATGTACTTTCCGAAGAACAAATTACACTCCTTCAGAAAAGTGATGCCCGCATCATTTTGGATACCGCCTATCGACTGGCACAACAACTCCAAAATTCGGAACACATCAAACACGCTATCCAGCAAATTTCGAGCATTATTCGTGCGCTCAAAGCCTATACTCAACCCGTGCAGGCTACCTCCAAAACCGAAATGGATGTGCTTGAAAACATCGAAATGATTTTAAATATTTATCGTAATATATTCAAGCACGACATCCAGATTATCCGAAATTTTGAGCCTGTGCCTCGCATTCAGGCACATCCTGACGAATTGGGACAAGTCTGGATAAGCCTGATTCACAATGCGTTACAAGCAATCCAAGGCAAAGGAACATTAGAAGTTCATGTCTTTCAAGAACAAAATTGGGTCGTGGTCAAAATTACAGATTCGGGGACCGGCATTCCCATTGCCATACAAAAACGAATTTTTGAGGCATTTTTTACCACCAAAACCATGACCGAAAAAACGGCAGGCTTGGGATTGAGCATTGTCAAAAAAATTATTGACAAACATCAAGGCAAAATATCATTTGAAACCCAAGCAGGAAAGACGACCTTTCGGATTGATTTGCCAATTCGGACGCTCCGCCCTCAATAAAATACCTTTGATTCGTCTGAATGACAAAATCAATGATAAAATGGGCTTGATATGGAAAGTTGGATAAACAAGCGAATTTATACGGAAGCGCATATTTGTATCGCTGATTCACCTTCCTGAATTTGATTCAAGAAGTGTTCCATCCGCCGTTTTTGTTTTTTATATTCCTCAAAATCAATGCAATAACAAATATTTAGTCCATCGGTTTCGCCCTGAATCAAACCTGTTTTTTTCAATTCTTGCAGGTGCTGGGATACGGTTGTTCGGCTCAAAGGCAATTTTTCGGCAATATCACCCGAAATACAGGTTTTGGATTCGGCTAATAATCGCAAAATCGCCAAACGAGCAGGATGCGAAAATACCTTTGCCAACCGTGCGATATGCTGTAAATCATCTTCAAATTCGGTCGTTTTTGCAAACATTAATTTTATTTTTAAATTACAATAATCCTATTTTTGTTTTTCAAAAATTCGGCGTGGCATTAAGTAAGTTTGAATAAACCGCTGGGGATGAAACATAAACGCATATTCAGACTTTGAAGTGATGCCCATCACACTGTATTCATTCCCATAAATTTGTAGCGTATTATTCAGATTTGGGTCGATGTCTTGCAGTTCAATCGTGCAATACGGCACGGCTTGCGCCAAAGAATCCCGCACCGCCAGATTATCAATTAATTGAAATGCTCTGACCTGCTCAAAACTTTTGAGATAACTATATAATCTGGCGGAATCCAAGTCCTTTACGCCTGCCACTTTATAAAACGTAGAATCAAACTCAATCAAAAAATTATCTTTTGGATTATCCCGATATTTTACTGCTAACTGTTTGATACTCAGCCAATTTGTTTGCATAACGATTTTATTTCGCCAGCGAATTTCTTGCGCCTCAAACACTTTGTAAGGCACCACATCAAAGCCCTGTACATAAACCTCAAAGGCTTGCTCGGCATCCGCTAAGATGGCAAACGTACTTTTGTCTTGCCCATTGACATAAAAACTTAGCAACGGAATTTCGCCCGAAAAAGCGGTGAATTTTATGCCGTTTTTCATCAAATTTTCTTGTAATTTCTGTTGCTCCGTATTGGCAACAGGGCGTTTGATTTCGAGGCGTTTTAGGATTTCAAAAAAGTCTTTTACCGTCTGGTTATCTGCCTGATATTTATCGTTCAAAAGCCAATTTTTACCTTCTTTTTGGAGCGTAATTTTGTCAAATTCGAGACGTGTAATTTGCTTTTGGTCATCTTCGGAAAGTGCAAAATTTGTATTTTTTTCTTCGACAGTCGAATTATTTTTTGGAACAAATGCCCACGCCAAAAGCACCAACTCCAAAAGAATCACACCGCATAAAATTTTAGTTTTCTGGGTCATAGTTTAGGTAGTTATTGTGCAAACTTAGGCATACATTTGATTTTTATCGCCTCTACATCAATAAATCTTCGATGTCTTCTTTGCTTAAACTTTTGACAAATCCATCTTCGGAATTGATGAGTTCATCCGCCAAACGCAATTTGTTTTGTTGTAATTGTAGGATTTTTTCTTCGACCGTATTTTGAGATATAAACTTGTAAATCAGGACTTTATTTTCTTGTCCGATGCGATGCGCTCTGTCCACCGCCTGCGCCTCAATCGCCGGATTCCACCAGGGGTCAAGGATGAAAACATAATCTGCGGCGGTCAAATTTAGCCCTACGCCCCCCGCCTTGAGCGAAATCAAAAAGATTGGAATATCGGGATTTGTCTGGAACAAATCGACCTGTTCTTTGCGATTTTTGGTGCTTCCATCCAAATAAGCGTACTTGATATTTAGGGCTTCGATTTCGGCTTTCAGAAGCGATAAATATTTTACAAACTGACTGAAAATCAGTACTTTATGTCCTTCACTTACGCCCGCTTCTAACATCCGAATTACATCGGACATTTTGCCCGAATCCGCTTCCGAATTTTCATCTTGCATTTTGGGATGATTCGCAATTTGCCTTAGCCGAACCAAACCTTGCAGAAGCATAATTTGCGATTTGTTTACGCCATTTTCCTCGATATGATTGAGGATTTTATTTCGATAATAAGACTTGACCTCTTCGTATTGTTTTTGTTGCGATTCGGTCATTTGCGAATAATAAATATTCTCCACTTTTTCGGGCAATTCAGTGGCAACTTGGGACTTTTTTCGCCGCAAAATAAAAGGCTTAATGATGGTATGCAACCGTTGCATTTTTTCGGCATCTCGCCTCTTTTCGATAGGTACTTGAAAGTGATTTTTGAAGAATACTTGTGTCCCCAAAAGTCCCGGATTAACGAAACTCATCTGCGACCACAAATCTGTCGTGCCATTTTCGATGGGCGTACCCGTCAGAATCAATCGAAATTCGGAGTTCAGTTGCCGAACAGATTTAGAAATATTAGAAGTTGGATTTTTGATGGCTTGGGATTCATCCAGAATAATATAATTAAAATAGTATTTTTCCAAGATGTCAATATCAATCCGCACGATGCCATAAGAGGTAAGTACGATGTCATATTTATCAAAATTTTCAATAATTTTAATCCGATTTGTTCCCGTATAGTTCAATACTTTGAGTTCTGGCGTAAACTTTTTGGCTTCCATTTCCCAGTTATAAAGCAAGGACGTAGGCATGACCAAAAGTGAAGCACGCAACACGCCTTTTTCTTTTTGGTCTTGTAGCATCGCCAGCGTCTGAACGGTTTTCCCCAAGCCCATATCATCCGCCAAGCAACCGCCAAAATGATACGCATTCAGAAACTGCAACCAGTTGTAGCCTGCTTTCTGATAAGGGCGTAAAGTTCCCTCGAATTTTTGGGGCAACGGAACATCCTCAATTTGCTCAAAATCACGGAGTTTTTCTAATTTTCTGTCCATTCGGATTTTGGCATAATTTCCGTTTTGGAGTTCTTGCAAAAGTGATAAATGATGCTTCTGAAGGTGGTGTTCATTTCCTTGCTCATCCATCAAATTAAAAATATCGGCATATTGTGTAAACCAGACCTCTGGGATGACCGCAGTTTCGCCGTTCGGGAGGGTAAATTCGCGCTTGCCATTCAGTATCATTTTACGTAACTTAATGAACGGAATTTCATATTCACCAAACATTACTTTGGCATAAACATCGAACCAATCTCGGTTTTCATTCACTTGTAAGTTTATAATCGATTTACCTAAAAAATATCGTTTGCTATCTTGCTGATGTTGCCGAATGATAAAACCTTCATTTTGTAATTTTTCGGTATGCACACTTAACCAATTAAATGCGTTGGATTTTTTGAGAGTCGCCTTACCGTTGTTCAATTCTAATTCCAGCGTGCTGAGCTGGTCGATGATTTGGCGTTCTTGTGCTTGATTTCTGCGTACTTTGTAAAACGAATAATTATCGTTTCGTTGCGAAATTTCTACGGAATAATCCTTCGGATTTTCGGCTTTACATTCATATTTATCATACTTAAAAAGAAGTTGAAATATAATTTGATTATCCGCATGACTGGCATCATCGCCAAATAATTTTGAGGCAGTAGGCGACCACTCCGAAAATATGAGAATTGGCGTAGGGTCATACTCAAGTACCTGAATATCAAACCCTTTGGCATAAACATCAAAGGATTCAACCAAAGGAGCCACGAACTTTCGGAAATAGGTATCCTCCATTTTTCGGGGGATAATAATATTTTTTTTGCGTAGAAAAGGACGCAATTTACCGCCATTTACCGCCTTCTCAAAGGTATAAATATGGTCATCAACCATGAGCCAAGCGGGTTCATTACAAATCAGCATGGATGGCGTTTCGGTGGCTTGAAATTCGATTTTTTGGTCGCAATGTTTCATAGTCGGAAAATAGAGCGTACTTTCATCATTTCGCCGAAAATGAAACAAGAGCTTGGCGGGTTCGGGTTCGACTATGAGCCTTTTGCCTGCGGGATTGCCGTCTTTTGCCATGACAAAAAGCAATTTTTTACACAATTTGGGCATAATTTTTGCTCGCCGATGCTCAATATGTAAACGGATACTTTCCTGCATATTCTCATCGCCCGATTCGGGGTCATAGACTTTGAGAAAGAAATCATCTGGCTTCATCTTCTTGGTACTGAACTTATTAGCAATGACGGCGGGCTGAATGGAGTCCATCAGTTCGATAAGTTCATAATCTCGTTGCGTCATGCCCGAAGCAAATTCGCCCGCATTTTGAGCCGAAATATTTTGATATTGGAGGGTCATTTTTCGGTCTTCATTGAGTTGAATCACGAAAGATTCAAACAAAAAACCCAAATATTGATGCTGAAACAAAGCATACACTAATTGGAATGGCTTATCGGCAGATACAATCATTTTTTCGATATAAAAGGCTGTATTTTCAATATTCTAAGTAGTACACAGTATGAAGTAATGAGTATCGCGATGATATAATCACTTGAAAATCAAATTGCTAATTACTTTCTGTTCGGTACTTCACATAAATTGCAAACGCCTGAAAACAAGGGTATATCAAGCACAATTTGGAAACTTGCAAAGACAAAAATTAGAAACCTATCGAATAATTCCAAATTTTCGGAAAGACTTTTTCGATTTTTTTTGGGAAATAGTTTAGATTCGGTCAAAAGTAGTCCAACGTATTTCTGACCAAGTGTTCAAATCTTGGCTTTCAGGATTTCAGATTGGCTAAACTTAATGCACAAAAAAGCCTCAATCTGTTTCCGAATTGAGGCTTTTTTGAAAATATTGGAGCGTTAAAATTACTTGATTTCAACTTCTGCACCAAGTTCCTGAAGTTCTTTGGCTAAGGCTTCTGCCTCATCCTTAGGGATGCCTTCTTTGACGGGAGCAGGACATTCATCAACCAATGCTTTCGCTTCTTTCAAGCCCAAACCAACTTTTTCTTTGATGGCTTTTACAACTTTCAATTTGCCTGCACCAGCAGATTTCAAGATAACATCGAACTCTGTTTTTTCTTCGACTTCCTCGGCAGCATCACCACCACCAGCAGGTCCAGCTACAGCAACCGCAGCAGCAGCAGGTTCGATGCCGTACTCGTTTTTCAAGATTTCAGCAAGTTCATTTACTTCTTTTACAGTCAGGTTTACCAACTGCTCAGCAAATTCTTTCAAATCAGCCATTGTATGAAATATTTAAAGTGTTTTCTAATAAATTAATTAAAGTGTGATACCCTTTTGGCATCAAAAAAAACGATTTTTCGGAAATTATGCTTCTCGCTCTGATAAAGTTTTGACAAGCCCTGCGATGGTCTGTCCCCCACTTTGCAACGCACCAAGTACGTTTTTGGCAGGCGACTGTAACAAACCGATGACATCACCGATGAGTTCGTTCTTGGACTTGATAGAGCTAAGAGCATCCAACTGATTATCGCCAACAAATACCGCCAAACCGATAGATGCACCCTTCAATCTAATTTTGGGGTTGTCTTTCTTACCATGTTTTTTGCGATAGTCTTTCAAGACTTTTGCTGGTTCATTTGCCGATTCGGGCGAAAAAACAATTCCTGAAAAGCCCTTCAAAACGCCTTCGTTCTTGAAGGCGGAAAAATCGCCCCCTTCTAAGGTTTCGAGTGCTTTCCAAATTAATGTATTTTTTACGACCTGATAGCCTAATCCTTTCTTGAAACACATCCGTCGAAAAGCATTAGTTTCGGCAACAGTCAGCCCTGAAGCATCCATGATGTAGAAGTTATCTGTATTTTTGAGTTTTTTACCCAATTCTTCTACGAATTTGTATTTTTCTTCTTTGGTCATTATTCTTCAGTTTTGAGCTTCTGTACTTGCTGATTTTCAATACATTAAAAACGCAACAAGTAGGCTGTTCAACTATTTAAAGTCCCGCGATTGAACTAATATCAATCTTGATACCTGGACTCATCGTACTTGAAATCGAGATACTCTTGAAGTAAGTTCCTTTTGCCGTAGAAGGCTTCAGTTTCGCAATCGTCTGGACTAAAGTCTGGGCATTTTCTTTGATTTTTTCAGGCTCAAACGAGAGTCGTGCCACGCCAGCGTGTATAATTCCCGTTTTATCAACCCTAAAATCAATTTTACCTTGCTTTACTTCTTGTACTGCATTTCCTACTTCCATCGTAACCGTTCCCGCTTTTGGATTTGGCATTAGACCACGAGGACCTAAAATTCGACCTAAACGTCCAATTTTAGCCATAACAGTCGGCATCGTGATGATAACATCAATATCCGTCCAACCGCCCTGAATCTTCGTGATGTAGTCATCCAATCCAACGTAATCCGCACCCGCCTCTTTTGCCTCTTCCTCTTTGTCAGGCGTACAAAGTACTAAAACTCGTACTTCTTTACCCGTACCGTGAGGCAGAGAAACTACTCCCCGAACCATTTGGTCTGCCTTTCGAGGATCCACACCCAAACGCACATCCACGTCAATCGAAGCATCAAAAGATGCGTAATTCACTTCTTTGATGAGCTGGGAGGCTTCCTCTAAGGAATACAACTGTTCAGGATTGTATTTAGATAAGGCTTCTTTTTGCTTTTTTGTCAATTTCGCCATTGTTCTACGTCTTTTTTCTGGTTACTCCGCAAATTACTGTACATCCTGAGGAAAATCACCATTTACCGTGATTCCCATACTTCGAGCCGTTCCCGCTACCATTCGCATTGCCGAAGATACCGTAAAGGCATTCAAATCAGGCATTTTAATCTCGGCAATTTCCTTCACTTGTTCCCAAGTTACAGAACCCACCTTCTTACGGTTTGGCTCGGCTGAACCTTTTTTCAGTTTCGCTGCTTCCATCAATAAGACGGCTGCAGGCGGAGTTTTGATGATAAAGTCAAACGACCTATCCGAGTAAACGGTCAAAACCACAGGCAAAACCATGCCCTGCCTATCTTGAGTTCGCGCATTAAATTGCTTGCAAAACTCCATGATATTTACCCCTTTACTACCGAGAGCCGGACCAATCGGAGGTGCAGGGTTCGCCTGTCCACCTTTGACCTGTAACTTTACGTATCCCGTTACTTCCTTCGCCATTTTATTCGGAAATCTGAGGTTTAAAAATACACAAGACTTAATCTGCAAATCTTGAAATTACCATCGTTGGAAGCAAGGCAACTTCGTAGAGCAGTTGAAAATGATGCGGTAACAGCGCATCCCACCCCGATTTTTCGATTCATTCTTATGCGATATAAAAAAATGCAAATCATCAAGATTTGCCTAAAACGCTAACTTCTAATTCATTACATTTTGCAATGCACTGACTTTTATTTATTCGAGTTTTTCGACCTGAATATAATTCAGTTCCACAGGGGTACTTCGTCCGAAGATTTTTACCATCACATTCAATTTCTTCTTTTCATCAAAAATCTCTTCCACCATTCCTGTAAAACCATTAAACGCCCCATCAATGACATTAATCGTTTCGCCAATCACAAAACTGACATCGTGTTTTATCTCGTCATCTTCGTTCGTTACTCGTCCCAAGATTCTATCTACCTCCGAATCACGCATCGGGCGTGGCAACGCATTTTGTCCTTCTCCTTCCACATCCAAAAAACCAATAATTCCAGGGATATTCTTGATGGTATGAATTGCCTCTCCGTTTGTCAGATTTGCCTCAACCATCATATAACCCGGAAAAAAATTTCGCTCAACGGCTATTTTTTTCGTTTTGCCATCTTTCAATTTCCGAATCTGATAGACTTTTTCGGTCGGGGTCATGACCTGCTTAATAGAATCCTGCAAGCCCTGAATCTCGATTTCTTTTTCCAGATAAAATTTTGCATTCTTTTCTTGTCCGCTCACTGCCCGCACCACATACCATTTGTGTTCATTCGGAATTTGGTAGCTTGGTTCTTCGATTTTTTTTGCCATGATTCGACTTCTGATTTTTTAGAATGACTTATAAAATGCTTGAAGTCCTTCATCAAACACATAATCAATGGCACCAATCATCAACGCAAAAATTAACGTACCAATCAGCACCAAAATCGAACTTTGCTGTAACTCCGCATATTTTGACCAAGTTACGTTCTCAAGCATTTCTGTTCGTGATTCTTTGATGAAGTCAATGATTTTTTTCATCATGTTCGGATTTACACAAAAAAAATAATCATTCGAGCGATATTATTTTGTCGAATGAATTAAATTCCTTGTCGATTAATAAAAGCACGGGTGGTAGGACTCGAACCCACAACCAATGGTTTTGGAGACCACTACTCTACCAATTGAGCTACACCCGTAATACTATTTCTATCTTGCTCCGTATTGTACGCTCTTGTGGAGCGTTTTCGGAGTGCAAAGATACGAATTGTTTTATGCACTCCAAATACTTTGGTGTTTTTTTCAGAAATTTTGCACCAAATGAATTTCATAATTTTCATAACTTATTGACAAACAATAAATTAATCAAATTCTATCCCATAAATACTCCTGTCCCAAAATAAACTTAGGTATCTTTCCGAAAATCAATTACTTTGAATTTTGGATACTAATTCGTTGATTATAAGCAATTTGAATATCATTTTCATCAAATGCCAACTTAATTTGCTTCAGGACATCGCATCGCATCGCAAATCCTTTTGCCGAAGTTTCAGCCCATGCCATCGACCGAATCCGTGCGCCAAAATGGTCAAGGCTCAACACCCGCACCATCACAATCGGTTTATTTTCTTCGAGGTCTTCTTCCGAGCGGTTATCAATACAATCGGGATGTTTGAGTGCTTCGACTTGCATGATTTCCATTGCTTTCTGCAAATCTGAATCAAACGTGATACAGGTTTCAATAAACATCAGTACCTTTTTATCCGAAATCGTAGAATTTAAGATTGATTCGCTACTAATAATCGAATTCGGAATCACGAAACGGCGGTTTTCGGGCGATTTGATGACCGTATGCCGAAGCGTAATATCCTCCACATTACCAGACTTATCTATGCCTATCTGAATAAAATCGCCCACCCGAAACGGACGAAAAATCACAATAAAAATGCCGCCTATAATATTTGCAAAAGCTTGTTGAGAGGCAAAACCAATAATAATCGTAATCAAACCCGCACCCGCAAACAACGAAATTCCGATGCTCCGCAATTCGGGAATCATCTGAAATAAAACTACACAACAAGCCATGAAAAGCAAGGCACTTATCGCATTCTTGAAAAAATTATAATTTGTGGCATCTAGATTCAAATTATTATCCGGATTTTCTATCGTCCGATGTAAAAACCGATGCAAAAGTCGAGAAGCTAAAATTCCCAAAAATATAATAATTGTCGTATAAAAAATATACTTAATGTAATCAGCCTCAACCAGATACTCCATCATAGGTACAAAAAATGCCTTGATTTTTTCCATAGTTTCATTTCGTTGTTTGGTATTCTAAAAACACAGAAATAAGACTTTTTTTAAGTCCGATTCCATTACGTATAAAGTTCGGAAATAGATTTAAAAAATAATAATTTATGATTTATCCAATTTTAACATACTTGTAATCAATATGTTATGAAAATAATTTTTTTTTCTGTAAAAGAAAATAAGGGTAAATCCTGAATTAGTCATCTTATAATTGAAAGCACAAGAAAAGTGTTTCAAAGCGTCAAATTAATTACATCACAAGTTACTCATCTATATCTTCAATTTTATCGAGCGGTACACGCTCTAAAAAATGAGATTTAACAACACAAAAAAAATGTAAAGTACTCATTATCAGATTTATGTATCATTAAAATTTCAGATTTTGAATAATTATCACAAAATCTGAACAGGAATATTTTTGTCCAAAAAAAAATTATCTAACACTAAAATATATCATTTTTAGGCAATTTTTAAAAAATTCTGACTTATTCAGGTGTGTCAAATTAATAACCTATAAAAAAAATAAAACCCATGAACTCGCAATTCATTTTTGTAACAGTTTTTATCCTTTTATTATCAAATGGGCTTGTTCAGATTGCCACCGCCCAAGACCAAACCCAAACCTTGCGTGGGAGAGTTAAAGATATTGATTCTCAAATGCCTATCATTGGCGCAACCGTTGTTTTGATGAACTCAAATCCTATAATCGGAGTGGTTACAGATGTCGATGGAAGTTTTAAATTAGAAAATATCCCAGTCGGACGACAAACCCTAAAAATTGATTTTTTGGGCTACGAACCTCGAATTATTCCAAATTTATTGGTTGTAGTGGGCAAAGAAACGGTTTTGAATATCGAATTAACCGAATCGGCGATTCAGATGGATGAGATTGTCGTTTTGGCGGATGCTACACGGGACAAAACGGAATCCCTCAACGAGATGGCAGTCATTAGCGCACGGGGTTTTACGGTCGAAGAAACCAAACGTTATGCGGGCAGTTTTGACGACCCAGCTCGAATGGCTTCGGCATATGCGGGCGTAAGTGGCGACCCTTCGGGTAATAATGACATTATTATTCGGGGAAATTCGCCTCGTGGATTGCTTTGGCGAGTGGAAGGTATCGAAATTCCGAATCCGAACCATTTTAGTAATGAAGGTGCATCGGGCGGACCAATTAGTATCCTGAATAGCAATATATTAAGTGATTCGGATTTCTTTACGGGAGCTTTTCCTGCCGAATTTGGAAATGCGTATTCGGGTGTTTTTGACATCAAATTACGTAAGGGAAATAATCAAAAACGAGAACACGCCTTTCAGATGAGTTTGTTAGGATTGGATGCCTCTTCGGAAGGATATTTCAGAAAAGACGGAAAGTCCTCATACTTAGTCAATTATCGTTACTCTTCGTTGGCAGCTCTGACGGCAATCGGCGTAAAAGTAGCGGGTGATAATATTCCAAAGTATCAGGATGGCGCATTCAAATTGAGTTTTCCGACCCAAAAAGCAGGCGAATTTACGGTATTTGGTGTGGGCGGTGTGAGCGGAATCGACGAAGCGTTTGAAAATAACAAAGGAGTCGTAAATGATAAAGGTCATTTTGGGGCTGGCATGGGCGTGGTCGGCATTAAAAATCGACTTTCTTTGGGCAATAAAACGTATTTGGAAACCACAATTTCGGGTTCACGATGGTTTGGCGATTACGAAAACGAAATATTAGACGAAGAAACCAAGCAATTTCGCCCAGAATATAAAGAAGCATTTTTTTACAGTTCGGCACGGGCTTCGATTGCTCTAAATCATAAAATCAATGCTAAAAACAAAATTCAAACAGGTGTAATTTATAGTCATTTATTTTATGATATGAAATCAAATTATTACGATACAGAAACGAGCAAACTGAAAAATTATATCGAAGATAAAGGCGATGCGGGGTATTTTCAGGGTTATGCCAGTTGGAAATATCGAGTTTTGCCAAATTTGACGTTAAATTCTGGGGTCCATTTCCTAAAATTCAATCTCAATGGCAATTATTCGGTCGAACCACGAGCGGGCATAAAATGGCAACTAAACCCAAAACACGCCATCAGTGCTGGATTTGGCATTCATTCTCGACTTGATCCCGTGAGTACGTATTTGGCATTTATTCCAACAAAAATATCTGATAATCAACAGCTTAATAAAAATATCAAAATGTCTAAAGCTCGGCATTATGTGTTGGGTTATCACACTTATTTGACCGATAATTTACATTTGAATATCGAGGCGTATTACCAAGATTTGTATGATGTTGCGGTCAGCACTGACCCCGAAGAGGCGCATTTTTCAATGTTAAATCTGACCGAGAACTTTGTCAATACACCTTTAAAAAATCGAGGAACAGGCAAGAATTATGGTGTAGAATTGACTTTTGAGCGATTTTTTGCCAACGATTATTATTTTTTGGTAACAGGTTCGATTTATGATTCAAAATATACTGATGCCAGCGGCAAAGTGCGAAATACGGCATATAACGGTAATTTTGCAACAAATTTTTTGGGGGGAAAAGAATTTGACATTAGCCGAAAAGGAAGACATAAAAAACTGATTTTCAGCACAAAACTAAGTTATGCGGGGGGCAATCGAACGATTCCCATTGACCTGAATCAGTCCATTTTGGAAAATGAAACGGTACGTATTTATGAGCGAGCATTTGAGGTACAAAATAAAAATTTTACACGCTGGGATTTACAAATCGGTGTGCGAACCGATAGAGGCAAAACGACCCGCACCTTTAAATTGGATATTCAGAACATTTTGAATGCTCAAAATACTGTATATCAATACTTTGACGCTGATACGCAAGGCATCGAGGCGGTTACGCAATTAGGATTTTTACCCAATATCAGCTATAAGATTGAGTTTTAATTGATTTGACCAGAAACGCCCATGTAACAAGTTGCTGGGCGTTTTTTTCTGAAAAATGCCCATAAAAAATATGTATCTTTGATTCGTAACAACGATAAAATCTGGTGTGATGATAAAAGTATATACTGATGGGGCTGCTCGTGGCAATCCCGGACCTGGGGGATATGGCATTGTTCTGATTTCGGAAATGCACAAATTACGTAAGGAACTTTGTGGCGGATTCCGAAAAACGACCAATAATCGGATGGAATTATTGGCGGTCATTGTGGCATTGGAAACCCTCAAAATCCCAAAAAGTGAGGTTTTGATTTATTCAGATTCCTCGTATGTGGTTCATGCAATCGAGAAAGGATGGCTTCATAACTGGCTGAAAATCAATTTTAAAAACAAAAAAAATGCCGATTTATGGATGCGTTATCATCGCATTTCCCAGTATCATCACGTCAAATTGCAGTGGGTCAAGGGACACGCAGGAAATCCAAATAATGAACGATGCGACCGACTGGCAGTTTATGCCTCTCGACAGCCCAACTTACCTGCCGATACAGGCTACGAAGCAAGTGAAAAAATGTAAGTTTTTGACTATTTATGTATTTTTTATGAAATATAATATCATTTTTAGCCAACTTTCTCATTAAAAACTCAAAGGAGGTTTGAAGTTCCGAAAATGTCCATTCATCCGAATCCGCTCTTTAGTACGCTCCATTTCTCGAATGATTGGAATAGTCTTATCTAAGTGATTTTCAATGAATTGTAGTCGGTCAATTTCCGAAAGCATCTTCAATAATTCCAATTCTTGGGCAAGCGATAAGCCGATATGATGCGCCAGACGGTATGCCAAAAATTCGCCCTCAAAATCTATTTTATGGTCAATACGCAACACCTCATACAATACCTTTACTTTTATCTGAATCTGAAGCCGTTGCACCACATCGGCATCATCCTGAGTTTCCAGAAAAGAAACTTTGCCTCCAGCGTGCAATTTATCAGGCATCGGATTTCTGAAACTATCAATCCGAAAAATACGCAGGGCTTGCGTCCGAATATCCAAACGGTCATCTTCGTAACGCTGGGCAATTTCCTGAACTCTTAGTTCAGTTCCATACTCTTGTACCTTTTTATCCAAAAAAACAGGAATACCAAACGTTCCGTTGTTTTGCACACAATCCTGAACCATTTGCAAATAACGAGGCTCAAAAATGTGTAGATTTAGACTTTCATTCGGGAAAACGACCATATTCAACGGAAACAAAGGTAACATAAATGATAGTAGGTTTAGTCATGCGTACTGAAACATTGTAGTATCCTGATAATCAGAATTATACAATCCAATAAAATTAGACATTCATTTCGTTTGGATAGACTATTTTTCATGGATTTTATTGGATTAACAAATTTAAAAAATGAATATTTGTTACAGTACAAATCTCGTGTAAATATTTTTGGTAGTAGGTTTGCGATTCGTACAATCAAAAGAAATTAAATATCTATTCCATTGATAATCAAAAGAGTAACTTATGAAAATAATACGAACGATTGCTGAAATTCGAGTGGTTTTGCATCCATTGCGGGTCGCTCATTCGGTAGGTTTAGTGCCAACTATGGGCGCACTGCATCACGGACATTTATCACTGATTGAGGCTTCCAAGAAAGATAATGACTATACGGTATGTAGTATTTTTGTTAATCCTACACAATTTAACAATTCTGAAGATTTGAAATTTTATCCGCGCACCCCCGAACAAGATTTGGAAATGCTCCGAGAAGCCGGATGTGATGTTGTGTTTATGCCCGAAGTGGCGGAAATGTACAGCGGAACGTTACGTACTTCGCTCAATTTCAGTAGTTTAGAAACTGAAATGGAAGGCAAATATCGGCAAGGGCATTTCAATGGCGTGGGCATTGTGGTTTCCAAATTATTAAATATAATGTTGCCTCATCGGGCGTATTTTGGACAAAAGGACTTGCAACAATTCGTCATTATTCGTCAGATGGTCAATGACTTATCCATGAATACCGACATTATTGCGTGTCCTATTATCCGAGAAAAAGACGGGCTGGCGATGTCCTCCCGAAATTTGCGTCTTATGCCCCAAGAACGAGAACTTGCGCCCAAAATTTATGAAGCTATCTGTCTGTGTGCCAACATATTAAAGGCTGGCGGTTCGGTGCCGGATGCACGCAAAGAAGCCCTTGATTTTTTGGACAAATTCGGCGTTTTTCGCACCGAATACATTGATGTCGTGGATATGCAAAGTTTAGAGCCGATTGTACAGTTTGAAAATCCTGCACAAACCGCCGTTTGTATTGCTTCGCATTTGGGCAACGTGCGATTGATTGATAATTTGATGGTGCATCAAATTTAATTCTAATAAGTAGTACGGGGTATTTGGTATAAAGAATTGAAATGATATAATTATCTGAAAATCAATAAATTATATTCAAATCAAACGATACACGAAATCTAAGTTATTACTTGGTTCCATAATTTTTTAGTATTTAAATCTTAATTTGAGCAACTCAAACGTTGTCATTCTGACAGCAATTTCTGCTATAAAACATTCATTCAAAATCGCCCTAAAATTATATTTGGTGTTTTTGAATTTGTTAAAAATTAACACAAAAGTTATTTTTGTATCAAATCAGAAATTGCTACATTTTTGAATTAAAAACACCAAACCTTTGAATTTAATGAAACGACTACAAACTATTTTGAGCATTCTTTTTTGTGTAGTTTGCCTGACGAGTACCCATCCGATAAAACCTGAAAAAGCTGTTCTTATTAATTTAATTAATAATTTACGGCAAAAAGGCTGTTCCTGTGGCAAACAACAATTTAAATCGGTTTCTCCACTTTCCAAACACGAACAACTGACTCAATCTGCCGAACGACATTTGCGAGATATGCTTGAAAATCAATCATTTAGCCATATCGGAACGGACGGAAGTTCGATGGCAACTCGTATTTCAGCCACGGGCTATCGTTGGGCAAGCATCGCCGAAAATATCGCCCAACATCAACCCTCCGAAACCAAAGTATTGGACTATTGGAAAACGCAAAATGGGGATTGTAAAAATTTGTTAAACCCTCATTTTCAGCACATTGGGATTGCACATGCCGAAAGAATTTGGGTGGTCTGTTTGGGGTCGCCTTTGCCTTAATTGCGTTCGCTTTTTGGGCAAACAAATGGTTTTATGCCCAAAATGGAGATTCCATTTTTCAGATTTTTGATTAAATTTGTTCTTTCCATTCATAAAGTAATAAACACGCAAATAAATCACATGGCAGACATTCAAATCCCTATAATGGCAGAACTTGCCGCCGAAAATAAATCGCCTGAAGTCTTGTTTTGGGTAGGCTGTGCGGGTTCGTTCGATGACCGTTACAAACGAGTTACGTGGGCTTTTATCAAAATTCTGAACCGAGTGGGCATCAATTTTGCCGTTTTGGGCGATGAAGAAGCCTGCACCGGCGATCCCGCCAAACGAGCTGGCAACGAATTTACGTTCCAGATGCAAGCTATGTCCAATATTGACGTACTGAACGGCTATGGCATCCAAAAAATCGTAACGGCTTGCCCCCATTGTTTTAATATTTTAAAAAATGAATATCCCTCATTAGGAGGCAGTTACGAGGTGGTTCATCATGCTACATTTTTGCAACAATTAATCAACGAAGGTAAAATTCGGATGCAAGGCGGAGGCGAATTTAAAGGTAAAAAAATTACCTATCACGATTCCTGCTATTTGGGCAGAGCCAACGGTGTGTATGATGCGCCACGCGAAGTTTTACAGGCACTTGATGCGGATTTGGTCGAGATGAAACGTTGCCGAAAAAATGGCTTGTGTTGTGGCGCAGGCGGCGCACAAATGTTCAAAGAACCCGAAGCTGGCAACAAAGACATTAATATCGAGCGCACCGAAGAGGCACTCCGAACGGGCGCAAAAGTCATTGCGGCTGCCTGTCCGTTTTGCATGACCATGATGTCGGATGGCGTGAAAAATAAAGAAAAAGAAACCCAAGTTCAAGTATTGGATTTGGCGGAATTGGTGGAAGCGCAAATGACAAAATAATTATGGACATTCAACACCTCAAAAAAAAGCCTTGTATTTCTTGGAATTTGCAAGGCTTTTTGGTGGATTTTTGAACTTACCAAAGTTGGTGCAATTCCTTTGAGAAATTATCGCCCAAAAATCATATTTATTACTAAATTGATAATTTTAAGGCTACTTTTTTGCGAAAAATGAAACAAAATACCCTCAAAATTGTATTTTAATTTGCAAATCACCGATTCGGTTCATAGCATTGCAAAAAAGAAATTTAGGTCAAGGATAATTTTATCAAAGCATTGGAACACCACATTTATAAGCACCACGAAAAATTCCGACTGGAAAACGGTGCATATTTGCCCGAATTGCAGATTGCCTATTGCACTTGGGGAACTTTTAATCCCCAAAAAAATAATGTCGTTTGGATTTGTCATGCTTTGACGGGAAATGCCGAACCCTCCGATTGGTGGGCGGGCTTGGTCGGCGAGCATGATTTATTTAATCCTACTGATTATTTTATCATCTGTGCCAATGTCTTGGGGTCGCCGTATGGCTCTACGAACCCCTTGAGTATCAATCCCGAAACAGGCAAAAAATATTATACCGATTTTCCTGATATTACGATTCGGGATGTCATAAATGCCTTCGATTTGGTGCGTCAGGATTTGGGCATCCAAAAAATTTATATGGGAATTGGCGGTTCGTTGGGTGGGCAACAAGCCATCGAATGGGCGATTTCGCAAGCGGATATTTTTGAAAATTTGGTGCTTTTAGCCACGAACGCCCAGCATTCGCCGTGGGGAATTGCCTTTAACGAAACGCAACGCATGGCGATTTTTGCTGACCCCACCTGGAGTGAACACCGAGACGATGCAGGACAAGCAGGACTTAAAGCCGCACGAGCAACAGCATTGCTTTCGTATCGGACATATCGGATGTACGAACTTTCGCAAACCGAAGATACGCACGAGAAATTCGATGATTTCAAGGCTTCGAGTTATCAGCGTTATCAAGGAATCAAATTGGCAAACCGATTTAATGTCTTTTCTTATCTGACCTTATCCAAAATGATGGATTCGCATAACGTGGCGCGCGGGCGTGGCTCCATCGAAAATGCTTTGCAACAGGTCAAGGCACGCACCCAAGTTATTGGCATCACGACCGATATTTTGTTTCCGATTCCAGAACAACGAATCCTGACGCAATACATTTCCAACGCCCGATTGGTCGAGATTCATTCGCGATACGGGCATGATGGCTTTTTGGTCGAAACGCCCAGCCTGACCGATGTCATCGGCAAGTTTATGGCGGATTATGTCCCCTTGGCTTTTGTGCGTTCTAATGACCACAAAGTCATTGTCGATTATACCGAAAATTAAATTACGAAGTGATTGATAATCAATGTTTTAAAGCTCCAAGAGTTTGAACTACTTGGAGCATTTTTATTTTCAAATGTGCTGTTTTTTTACTTCTTATCGTTCAATAATTCGGCTTCGTTTTTGACCGTTTTGACCAACCGAATACCGACAGGCAAGCACTTGGCATAGGGTTTATTTTTGTCAAAAGGCTGTCCATGTCCCGAATCTGCATCCGAAATTTGGGCATCGGGCTGGTCTAAAAACCCAATCACTTTGACTTCGGTACGGCGGTTGGCTTGGTGTTCATCCGCCGTACATCGCACGCCATCCGCACACTGATTTGTCAGTTCATATTCGCCGTATCCTTTTGCCGTGATTCGGTCTTGGGCGATGCCATTTTTGACGATATAAGCCACCGAAGATTTTGCCCGATTATCGGATAATACCTCGTTGTATCGGAAACTACCTCGACTATCGGTATGCGAGCCTAATTCGACTTTTAGATAATCATGCTCGGTCAAAAATTCGACTAATTCATCCAAAACCTTACTTGCATCAGGTCGAATGTTATATTTATCAAAATCAAAATATAAGTTCTCTACTTCAAAAGTCGTATTCAATTCTAACTTTCGTAATTCCAAATCCCGTTCGGGTTCAATGGGTTCAAACTCTAATTTTCCAGTCCTAACTCGGTAACAATCAGGCAAATAATACCGCTTGACCGACCGCATAATATACGAACTCATCGTATCCAAACACGCCGTAAAACGCCCTTGAGCATCGGTAGTCGTTTCCTCTAATTTTTCGGTTTTTTCGTTATAAATAAAGACCGTGGCATCGGCTAATGGCTCGCCTGTTTTTTGGGCAATGACTCGCCCTTGATACGAAATACAAGACGGCACTTCAAATTCTAAACGCAAATTTACCCGCACTGTATCCTGAACTCCGATAGGCACATCCGCAATTTTGATGTCCGTTCCGAAAGGTATTTTTTCACCCGTAACTTGATACGTTTTGTCGGTCGTGATGTCAAATAAATGATTTCCATTTTTATCGGAGGTGGCAATATTTAATCGTGTAGAATCCTGATAATCAAATAATTGTAATTTTGCATCGGGCAAATTTTCAATGATAATTTCATTCGGATATTTTTTGATTAATTTGATATTTGCCAGCAAAATAGCGGGTTGCGGAATTGGTAATTCTGCCGCATAAATATCGTCATCGCCCGTGCCTGTTTCCCGATTCGAGCAGAAATGTCCACGCATTCTGTCTTCGGAAACAATCAATCCGAAATCATCTTTTGAGGTATTCATCGGGGATCCCAAATTTTTGATTTGTTGTGCAAAAACCGTATCCGCCGCAATCGAATCGAGCTTGATGCGATAAAGGTCTAATCCGCCCAAACCTTCTCGCCCATCGGAGGCAAAATAAAGCGTATTATCCGAAGCCACAAAAGGGAACATTTCCCTGCCTTCGGTATTGATGTGTGCGCCCAAATTACGAGGTTTTGCCGTAAAAAGAGAATCCATCGAAATCATGTAAAGGTCTGTTTGTCCGATACTTTCGGGGTGGTCAGATACAAAAATCAAAGTCTTGCCATCGGGCGTAATGGTCGGGTGTCCGTTTGAAATTTCGGGATGGTTAAAAGATAAATCCCTAAAATTTTTGGCTTTTTTGCCCGTATCCAATTCGGCGTAATATAAACTCAAATTATGTACTTCTTCATCACTTTTTTGTACTTTTCCCTTAAAAAACTGATTTCGTGTAAAAATTATCTTTGTATCTTTATCATAAAGACAAAGCGTGCCATCATGAAACTTGGTATTGATGTCGAGCTTAAAAATTTGGGGTTCGGAGAATATCGTATCGCTGTCCAATCGCTCGGCAAAATACATATCCAAAAATCGCTCATCCGTCCACTTAAAAGTACGTTTGACGAGTTCGGGTTTGGGACGCGAAGACGAAAAAACAATTCCATTCCGAAAATACGCCACGCCAAAATCGGACTCTTCCGAATTGACGTTAATTTCCCAAACTTTATACTGCGCCGAATCCCGATAAAAATCGGTCAGTTTTTCGATGCCCTGCAATTTTCGGTCGGGGCGTGCATCCTCTAATTCGAGTTTTTCAAGGTCTTTTTTGTAGGCTTCATACCAGATTTTTGCTTGCGTATAACGCCCGATTTGGCTCAACGATTCGGCATAATATAATTTGTGTTTTGGACTTATCAATAGCTCCTCGTTGATGATTTTGGCATACCAAACCGCTGCATTTTTAGGGTCATTTAGGAGGCGATAACATTCCGCAATTTTTAACTTAACTTCCTTATTTTCAGGGTCTTTGTCCGTTACTTTGAGGTAGCTTTCTACCGCACCCGCATAGGCATACAAGGAAAATAATTTTTCCGCACGGCGATAATTTCCCTTCAAGTCATTGCCCACATTTTGTGCCTGTACGGAAATCGAAAAAACACCTAATAAACAAAGATAACAATATAGAATTTGTTTCATGATTTTGATTTGGTTTTATATCGTACTTCGTGGCAAAACACAACCTCCTGAATTGCCCAAAGTCTAACAAAATTAGAAGTTTTGCGACAAAAATACACGGCGCATCACATAAATTCATGACAAAACCCGCCCACTTTGCCCTTTTCAGCACCAACGCCATACATCGTAAGTAAGGTTCAAAACCATCAGAAATTTTCGATTTTCCCAACAAAAATAGATTGCAAAAGCACTAAAAAAATCGTACTTTTGAGAAAGTATCATGCTGATTTTGAGCCTACTAAAAAAAATTAAGCCTATGTCTCGTTTCATTTCTGAATTTATTGCGGGCGTAAAGTCGTACCAGGAAGCCTATGATTTTACCAATCAGCATCATTTATGGCGATTTTATTGGATTCCTGCGCTCATTAACTTGCTCATTTTCATGGGGGTTACGTGGCTGGGCTGGCATTATGGTTCTGACTTGATTGCGTATCTCAAAAGTTTTGTTCCTTTCGAGCGGATGCCCGATTGGGCGGCTCAAATTGTTGGGTTTTTCATAACTTTATTATTACGAATATTAACTTTGATTTTGTTGATGAAATTATACCGATTTATCGTCATGATTTTCTTATCGCCCGTCTTGGGAATCATTGCCGAAAAAGTCCAACTTATTCTCTTACAAATCCCTGAACCTGAGTTTGATACAGCTCTTTTGATACGAAATATTATTCGGGGTTTACGCCTCACCATCAGTAATATGTGCCTCGAATTAGGCATCACGATTCCATTGATGATTTTAGGATTATTTGTGCCGTTTTTATCGCCAATAACTACATTACTGATACTGACTACCGAAAGCTATTTTATTGGTTTCGGGGCAATTGATTTACGAAATGAATTTGTCAAACTTTCAGGCGCAGAAAGCCGAAAAATTATCTGGAAACGAAAAGGCATCAGCATTGGTAATGGACTGACATTCAGTTTGTTATTATTGATTCCTGTGTTCGGAATTTTGTTTGCGCCTATTTTTTCGGTGGTCGCAGGCAATCTGGCAATTCACCAAATCGAAGCCCAAAATCCCACCGTTCCCATGCGTTTAGAGGCACAAAAATCGTCCTAAAATTGTCTGATTTTTGTACAGATTCCAAAAAAATATGACACGAGGTTCGTTTATCTATCCAAAAATTTCTACTTTTGCAGACGTTTTTGAAAATTCGACTATAATATAAGAAATCATGAGCAGTCAAAATACAGAATTAAAGGGAGAAGCCTTATTGAAGTTTGCCACCGAAGAACTCCAATCAAAACGGAGCGAATTTCCAGAATTTAAAGCAGGCGATACGATTAACGTTCACGTAAAAATTATTGAGGGAAGCAAAGAGCGAATCCAGCAGTTTCAGGGCGTTGTGATTCAGCGGAAAAATGGCAATACGAGCGGCGAAACTTTCACGGTACGTAAAGTATCAGGCGGAATCGGTGTTGAGCGTATTTTTCCTTTGTTTTCACCTAATATTGCTCAAATTGATTTGGTGCGACACGGCAAAGTAAGTCAATCTCGCATCTTTTATCAGCGAGAACGATTTGGTAAATCTGCCAAAATTAGAGAAAAAAGAGTGGTTCGATAACCTTTTGTTCAATGCAAAAATCTGCAAGAACCGATGTATTTTTCCACCTAAAAGCCGACCTTTTGAATCCCAAAAAGTCGGCTTTTTATCCATTTATCGTATTTTTCCCTCGTTTTGTACTCATCCTATCCTAAATCCTAATGATTTGGCAGGCACAGCAAAATAATTGATACCGCTCCGAAATTCTCGGATTTGCGCTTCGGTCAGAAGATTTCGCACTTCATTCGCATCCCAAATCTGGGAATTACCTGATGGATTATTAACGTATTTTTCGGAAGTTAACTCCTTGATTTTGAAGAATATATCGCCATTATTATCAACAAGAATTGGCGTAATTTCATTGATTCCGAAAAGAGATTTGATAGTTTCCATGCCTGAGTGTCGTTTATGATTTGATATGATTATTGACTTGAAACTACACAAGTCAATTCTCGTGCCGAAATGTTAATTTCGGAGCAAACTGCCTATCGTTTGAATGCCTCTCCGATGTGCTTTTTTGAGTAAAATTTGGAATAATTCGGCTGTTGCCAGCGCATCACCAGCCGAATTATGACGCGCCGAATTACGGATTTGATATGCCTCGCTCAAGGCATCCAGCGTATATTCGTGTCCTTTGAGCAAATGTCTATCGCTATGATTATCCAGACGTTGCGCCAACTGAAACGTATCCAAATTTTTATTAAATAACTGAAAACCAAAATAATACAATGTTAGTTTTGACATCATACGAATATCAAACCCCACATGGTGTCCGACCAAAATCCCATTTCCAATAAATTCTAAAAACTGAATCAGTGCTAATTTTTCGTCTATTCCTGTTTGCAAATCACGGGGTATGATTTGATGTATGGTTACGGCTGATTTCTTGGTTAAATTTCGGTCAGAAATAAACAGCTCTAACGATTCATCAAATTGAATTTTACCTTCCTGAACCACAACAGCCCCAATCGAAAGTACGGTATCTTTCCGCACTTCCAAGCCTGTCGTTTCGGTATCAAAAATCACAAAACGACCATGTTGAATTGCTGTTTTTGACTTGATAACTTTTTGATTATCAGAAATATACTGACAAACCGATGCTGGAAACGCACTTTGTTTGCATTTCTGGACGGCTCGAAATTTTTGCCACTGCACGAATGTCATTTTAACGATTATTTTAAGTAATTCACTGCCACAATTCCCGAATCCAATGCCTCCAAAAATAGCGGTAGCCGTCCCGAATCCACGCCTGCATACGTGATATTTGGATTTTTCCGAAGCCTATTTTTTTCCCGAAATAGATAACCCACATAAGGAATTGGCATAGCATGACCCATAACCTTGATGAAAGCCTGTATCATATTATCCTCTAAATCAGATACTTGTACCTGAAAATGTGAAGCCATCTGTTTGAGCGTGTGCAAAATCACGGATTCGGCATGACTTTCGATATTTTTGAGGTAAATCCGTTCGGATTCAGGCAAACAAAAATACGCACTTAAAACCCTGTGATTTCGTTGGTTCGCAAATTGAGCAAACGAATCGACAAAACCCAAAAAACCCTTTTCCCCCGTCAAGATTTCATTTTGCCAAAAGGTTTCCGAAGGTAACGCATCCTTATTCAACACCAAATTAACAACCATCCAAGGTGCGTATTGATTTTGGGCAAATAACTCAAAATCAGTCGGATAAATATATTTTAAGGCGTGTTTATGTCCTGCATAAATTATTTTACGAACTTTGAAAAGTACAATTTCTTTTTTTTCGATATGGATGGCTTCGACCTCAAAACCTTTCTTGGTTTCTGTAATTTTTTTGACCAAATGATGGCGGAAAATAGAACCCTTCGGGAACTGCGAAATCATCTTGTCGATAAAATACGCATTGCCTTGTGGAGGCGAAAAATCTTCGTAGCGGTCATCGCCATATTTTCGTCCGGTATAATAAAATAATCCAGCCAAAGCTGAAACTTCTTCGGATGTGCCACCAAAATCATCAATCATCTGATAATCAATGCCTTTGTGTAAATTTTGGGACATTGAAAAACCTTCTTTTCGGAAATATTGAGCAAACGAAATCTTATCCAAATACCGAAATTCTGGCGCAATTAATCGAGTCGGAAGCAGTAATTTTCCGATATATTTTTCGATAAAATCCAAGAACTTTTGGGTTTCCTGTTCGTGAATTAATACGCCTTCATAAAACTTATTTTCATACAAACAACTGGTATTCTGTTCCTCTTTAATGTAATATTTTTTATCCCGAAATCGCCACACATTTTTGAGCGAATCCCATTCAATAATCTTGGAATTATCCAATAATTGGAGGACTTCTTTTCCGAAATAATCAGGATAATTCAGGTCGTAATGTGCGCCCTGCGAAAAGGTTGTTCCCTGAAATGTTCGGCTTGTGGCACTCCCGCCCAATCGGTCAGAAAGTTCACAAAGTGCAAATTCTTTATGTTTCAGCTCAAACCCCGCCCCCACTCCTGCTACGCCTCCGCCTACGATAAGATACTCACGCTCAATGGTTTGTGAAATCGGAAAAAATTGAGATTGGAATACCAAATGTCCAATTTTCATATCCGAATGAATAGAAATGGGATATTTTTTAGTCTTTTCGGAAGATGAATTTTGGCAAGATAAGACAGGCAAAAGTGCCAAAGAAGATAATTTAAGGAAATCTCGGCGCGTCATGGTTGTGGCATATCGAATATTTTATAATCTATTGATTATCAATGAATTATATTTGATTTTGATAAAATTCTATTGCTTTACGGACGCTTCCTTCTTGGTGCAATAATTTTTCTGCGTTTTCTTGATTTAAGCCTGTGGCTTCCATCACCATACGAGTTCCCCTATCCACTAACTTCCTGTTAGTCAGTTGCATATCTACCATTTTATTGCCTTTCACTCGTCCGAGCCGAATCATGGTAGCGGTCGAAATCATATTAAGTACCAACTTTTGAGCCGTGCCAGCTTTCATGCGTGTACTTCCCGTAAGCAATTCCGCACCGACAATAACTTCGATGGGAAAATGTGCTTCTTTCGCAACCTTAGAGTCTGGGTTACAGGTAATTGCGCCTGTCAGAAGTCCATTTTTTCGAGCCTCTCGTAGTCCGCCAATCACGTAGGGAGTTCTTCCCGAAGCCGCAATTCCGATAACCGTGTCATTTTCAGTGGGTTGGTATTTTAAAATATCTTTCCAAGCCTGTGTTTGGTCATCTTCGGCAAATTCAACGGCTTTCCGAATGGCGGCATCTCCGCCCGCCATCAGCCCAATAACCCAGTCGTGTGGCACGCCATAAGTCGGCGGGCATTCCGAAGCATCCACAATGCCAAGTCGTCCGCTTGTGCCTGCGCCGATATAAAAAAGTCGTCCGCCTTTTTTCATGCGCTCGACAAGTTGCACGATTAATTTTTCGATTTGTGGAATTACTTTTTCGATGGCATCAGGAACGGTTTTATCCTCTCGATTGATGCTGGTCAAGAGTTGTTGGACGGACATTTTTTCTAAGTCCTCGTAGTGGGAGTTGGATTCGGTAACGGATGCCATAAATTTGATAAATGATTCAAGGAATTATTTTTCTGAAAGCTAATTTAGGTTTTTTTCTTCATTTTCAAAAATAATATTACATCAGACGCATCCCCACGACCAGAATATCATCCAGTTGTTTGTGTTCGCCTTTCCATTTGTCCAATGTGATTCCGAGATGTTGTTTTTGGACACGCATGGATTTATTTGAAATCTCCAAAAGCATTTTGCGGAAATGTTTGGTCATAAATTTTCGCACTTCCCGACCGCCGATTTGGTCGGGATAGCCATCCGAAAAAGTATAAGCCATTAATGAACTTTCGGCAAAACTGACTTGGTGCGTGGTAAATTTTCGGTTTACGCCCCGCAAAAAACCGCCCACAGGATATACATCGCCTTTGATTTGGTGCATTTCGCCATTTTGGACATAATAAAGTGGACGTTTTGCGCCTGAATACTCCAATATTTTATCGTTCCAATTCACTACGCTAATCGAAATATCCATCCCGTCCCGATTTTCGTTTTCGTCTTGTTGCAACAAATTTCGGATGCCTGCATGAAGCAAATCCAAAATAAAGGCGGGGTTGGCTATTTTGCGGTCATTCACGATTTGAGCCAATAAATTTGCGCCCGCCATCGACATAAAAGCTCCCGGCACGCCGTGTCCCGTGCAGTCGCCTGTGGCAAAAATGACTTTTTTATTGCCCTGCTTATCCCGCACAAACGCACACCAATAAAAATCGCCCGAAACAACATCACGAGGACGGAAAAATACAAAGGCTTCGGGGAACATCGAGCTAATGCGTTGAGGCTGAGGCAGAATCGCTTTTTGAATCCGCTCCGCATACGTGATGCTGGACGTGATTTTTTTGTGTGCCATCTCAATCACGTGCTTCTGCTCGGTCAGTGCCGTATTTTGCTCTTCGACCAAAATATTCTTGGCTTGGAGCTGGTCAGTCATCGAAACTAATTCTTCGTTTTGTTGATGAATTTCCTCGTTTTGTTGATGGACTTCTTTGCTTTTGTCCCGAACGATTTGCATGGCTTCATTTTTTTCGCCCTCAAAAATCAAATTATACAACAGTGCCACCAGAATAAAACCAGAAAGCGACATCATATTGAAAGGCACAGTCCATTTGGTATTGAATTGGGGGATAAATTCTTGCCCTAAAAAAAATTCACTTATGCCAAAATAATAGGTAGCAATCACCATAAAAATAGCCCAAAACCAAGCACTTTTTCTGCCAATATAAAGTAACGCTCCAAGGGGCGTAATTGCCATCCAAGGGGCTACTGCCGATAAGATTCCACCCGAAGTATGTACTAAAAGAATAGTTGATACAGCCGAACTTGCCACATAAATATTACTGACCCAAACCGTCATATTAGGCTTTCTGAACAATACGGGAACGATAATAAATATCATTCCCATAATGATTGTGCTGTATATGCCTACTGGATAATCAATAAAAACACTAATTCCCGTATAAGAAAAAGCAGCTACCGCAGTAATCAGAAATGTATTGACCAATAAAATGGCTTTTTCTCTTTTTTGTTCATCTTTCAAATAATCAGGATGAATGTAAATGCGATGTATTTTTTCGATGAGTCCAGTCATTTATTTTTTACGGTTTAGTAGATAAATATACGAACAATCTAAAATAAAAATGATAATTCCCAAAGTCAGTAATAAATAATTATTCTCCCAATAGATACTTGCAAAAACAGCCACCAAGCCTGTACCTAACATTTTTGCCCAAGCTGCTGTTTTAG
>CAZNYR010000024.1:0-26093 GCA_964577275.1 uncultured Cytophagales bacterium
CATGCCAACCGCCGTGATTTTATCTTTAATATCATGTAATGTTTCGGCGGTTAATGCAATAATGGGCAATTTTTCAAAGTGTTTTTCAGGCAATTTCCGAATGGCTTGTGTGGCTTGGTAGCCGTCCATTTTGGGCATCTGCAAATCCATCAAGATTAAATCATACGCATTGGTCTGCACCTTCATCAGGGCTTCCTTGCCATGATTTGCGGTATCGACTTTGGCATTCCATTTTTTCAGAAATTGATAGATAACCAACTGATTAATAGGATTATCCTCGACAATCAAGATATGCGCCTGCCTGAGGTTTCGTTCGCCTGTTTCGGTCTGAAATTTCCCGTAAGTAATCTGTTTTTCATCGCCTTTCGGAAATGTAAGCAGAAAAAAGAATTGCGAACCCTCGCCCAATGTACTTTTGAGATGAATTTGGCTTTGCTGCAATTCGAGCAGTTTTTTGGTAATCGAAAGTCCCAATCCTGTACCGCCAAACTTTCGTGAAATATCGGTTTCGGCTTGCGTAAATCGCTCAAAAACAAGCTCTTGCTTATCTTCAGCAATGCCAATACCTGTGTCCTCTACCCGAAATTCGATGGTCGCCTCCTGTTGATTTTCGGCAACCAATTCGGCAAAAATCCGTACTGCGCCTATTTCCGTAAACTTGACGGCATTTCCCGTCAGATTTGTCAGAATCTGCGCCAGTCGGATAGGGTCGCCGATTAATGCCTTTGGGATTTCATCGTCAAAATGCAATTTGAGCCGAATGCCTTTTTCTTGTGCCTGCAACCCAAATGTATGTTTAATGCCTTTCAGAACGGTTTTAAGGTCAAAATGTAAGGATTCAAACCGCACCTTACCTGCCTCAATTTTATTATAATCTAAAATATCATTGATTAAAACCAATAAATTATCTGCCGAAAACTTCAGGGTTTTCAGATTTTTATAGACATCCTTCGTGTGATTTTCTTCCAATAATAATTGCGTAATTCCAATCACCGCATTTAAGGGCGTGCGGATTTCGTGGCTCATGGTCGAAAGAAATTGCGTTTTGTGATTTGCCGATTCCAAAACGGCATTCTTGGACGCAATGAGTTGGGCTTCGCGCTGCTCAAATGCCGAAATCATGGCATGACAAACCTGTTTTATGTTCGTGATAATCAGCGTGATATATTTTTTTTCACGGGCAGTTACGGGATAAATTTCGCACCGAAAAAGCATGGATTCTTCATGGAAAATAAAAGGACAATCAAAGGCTTTGGACTGCGCCAAAAAAATCGCTTCACGAATATTTTTGAGCAATAAACTTTGCGAATTTTTCGGTACAAACTGCAAAAAATATTCCCAGCCATCCGTATATAAATGTGTAGGATTTTTTTTCCAAGTCGTTATAAATGATTGATTTACATATAAAAAATTATTCCCATTGCTATCCAACACAATAACCAAATCAGAAGTCTGGCGTATGATTTCGTGCCAAATGGCAGTCAGTTCGTCAGTAGGATTAAAAGCGGACATTTCTTTGCGTTTTGAGTCTTGAGGGCTTCCCAAAATTAGGATGCGCCTTTCGTACAATGATATAAAATTCCTATGAAACCTAAGAAAAATATGCCCGAAATTCGCCTGAACTTTGACATATTTGCACTCCGAGAGTTTTCGGGTCGTAAACTCTCAAGTACCTTACTGAATCAAAATTACTTGTTTTTGGTGGCAAATCACGGATAATCAACCAAATTTGACACTTAATTATTAGCAAATAAATAAGCAAAATAATGACCAAATTAAAAATAGCCGTACAAAAATCGGGCAGATTACACGAAAGTAGTGTACAATTCATTGAATCATGCGGCATTAAATTTCCTAAAAATAAATCCGTCCTGAAGGCAGAGGCGCATAATTTTCCGATGCAATTTTTGTTCCTGCGGGATGATGATATTCCTGCTTGTGTGGCGGCAGGCGTGGCGGATATTGGTATTGTCGGGCTGAACGAAGTCAAGGAAACGGCTGAAAATGTGCAGATTACGAAACCGTTGGGCTTTTCAAAATGCCGTCTTTCATTGGCAATTCCTAAGAACTTGGAATACAATGGGTTAGAAGATTTGAACGGCAAAACTATCGCCACCTCTTACCCTACGATTTTGGGCGCATATCTCCAACAAAATAACATCTCGGCACGCATTCACCAAATTAGTGGCTCTGTCGAAATTGCACCCAGTGTCGGTATGGCGGATGCTATTTTTGATATTGTCAGTTCGGGAAGTACCCTGATGAGCAATGGATTGAAAGAAATTCAGCCAGCCGTCCTTAAATCGGAGGCGGTTTTGATTACCAATCCAAATCTGGATACCGAACGCCAAGCGATATTGGATAAATTAATTTTCCGAATGAATGCACTTTTGGAGGCACGTAATTTCAAGTATTTGATGTTTAATTTCCCCACCGATGCGCACGAAAAAATCATTAATATCATTCCCGGACTCAAAAGCCCAACGATTGTGCCTTTGAGCGATAAAAATTGGTGTGCCTTGCATTCGGTTATCGAGGAGGATATTTTTTGGGACAAGATTGATGGACTGAAAAATGCAGGCGCAGAGGATATTATCGTCTTACCGATTGAAAAAGTGATTCGATAAACCTTTGTATATCAATGTTTTAACCTTCATAGATTTAAAATGCTGTGAAGGTTAAAACATCATTTGAATTGAATCTTCGTAATTTACACACACGTTACGTATGTAAGGTTCTGAACTCAAATAAACAAGTCAATCAAAAATGAAAAAAAATACCAACTTTACGCTACTTTTTTACCTGATAATCAGCCTGTTAGAAGCTCAAAATCCTTTAGCGCAATTTTCATTTTCGGGATGTGTAGGCTGCGATAGCTTCCCAGCAGATGCCCAGCCAAAATTCGGTTATCTGTCTAATATTCAACAAAATAATATTATAGAAGGCTCTTATTCTAATAAGTTTCGAGCTACAAATTGGACAACTGATACTACACCTGATGTATCAAAATATTACTTTTTCAAGATAAAGCCAAATTCAAAATACTTGCTAAACCTCTCAAAAATTGAACTTGACGAAGCCCGAAATACAATAGGAATTCGTCAATGGTGTGTGCGTTCAAGTCTGGATAATTTTACAACGAATTTAGCACATTTTGAAGTGCCAGATGACACCAAAACCCGAACAGCCCAAACCATCAATCTGGATGCTAATTTCCAAAATCTAAACCAAGAAATTGAGTTCCGATTTTATGCTTATCAAGCCGAATCAGCGACAGGAAACTGGACTATCGATAACCTAAAAATTTATGGCGATATTCCTGATATTGTTTCGCCTGAACTACTCGAAATCAAAGGGCAAAACCAAAATCAACTCAAATGTATTTTTTCCGAAAAAGTATCCCATTTATCCGCTCTCAATCCTGAAAATTATACGTTTCATCCTGACCTAAAAATTAAAAATATCAATTTTCAATATCAAGATAATCAAGTAGTTATCTTAAATTTTGACACCAATTTAATGCCAAATACCAACTACGAAACTACGGTAAAAAATATCAAAGACGAAGTTGGAAATACACTTCAGGAACAGACCAAAAATTTTCATTTTACGGATAATTCTCCGCCAGAAGTTTCTGATATTACTCCAAAGTCACCTTATGCCATTGATGTGTTTTTTGATGAAAAAATCACGAAAAATTCGGCAGAAAACCTGACAAATTATCAAGTCTTCGATAAAGATAGTTTGTTTTTTGCCTCTCCAGTTTCTGCAATTTTATCACCCCAAAATGCTCAAAAAATAACGTTATTTTTCAATGTTAATTTTGAAGAAAATGATACCTACGAACTGCTGGTTTCAAACCTCGAAGATGCGTCAGGAAACCAAAATACATTGAATCAAAATTACTTCCGACTCGACACCCGAAAACCAAAAGTTGAAGAGGTAAAAGCCATTTCTCAAACACAAATAGAATTGTATTTTTCCGAGATTATCGACCCTGTTTATGCAAAAAATTTCACGAATTATATAATTGATAATCAAATCGGCATACCAATTCAAATAAAATTAATTTCAGACAAAAAAGTACAATTAATTTTCCAAGAAAAACTTAAAGAAAACCAAGAATATAGAATCAAGGTTTCCAATCTTCGAGATATGCAAAATAACATCATGTCTAATCAATATATCTCATTTCGATATGATATAACATCTCCGAAAATTACAAAAACAGATATGTTACCAAACTATCAAGTTCGATTGATTTTTGATGAAAGTTTGGATAAAAAAGTAGCTGAAAACTTACAAAATTATCGCATCACAAGCCTTAACCAAACGCCACTAAAAGCGGAATTAAGTCCATTTTTTGCCAATATTGTAACACTTACTTTTCCCGTCATCCCAACGACAAATGATGTCGAATTAGTCATTTCTAATTTGCAGGATTTACATCAAAATATAGCACAAAATCCTGATAAACAGATTATTAACTTTTCAAAACTGTTTTTGTATTCGGTTAATATTTTATCAAAAAACGAAATTTCGATACATTTTTCACAACCACTCCAGAAAAATTCAGCCGAAAATAGTTCAAATTATTTTATTAACCAAAATATCGGAAATCCGACACAGGCAACCTTAAATACACAAGATTTTACAACCGTAACTTTAAAACTCGCCCATGATTTAGAATTATTAGAAAAGTACAAAATTAATGTTTCTGAAATTATCGACATAAAAGATGATAAAGCTCAAAATTTAAGCTATGAATTTAGCTATCAGAATTATGTCAATATGATTTATCCTATTTCAGAAAATGGCTTAAATATTACATTTGAGTACCCTCCCTCGAAATCCGATGCCGAAAATCCTGCCATGTATGAAATCATGAATTTTTCAACGCCTTTATTTGCGATACAAGATTTGAAAAATCCTAATATTATTCATCTGCAATTTACTTCGGTATTTGAATCAAATAAAACTTACGAACTGAAAATCAATAACTTAATATTACTTTCAGGACACTTAACGCCTGTGCAAACACACTTTTTTGTGTATGATAATCGCCCGCCTTATGCTGAATCGGTAACGATGATAAGCAATCAAGAATTGATAGTAAAATTTTCTGAACCTATTTCAGATAATGTGGAAAAATTCCTGAATTTTTTTGAGGTCAATCAAGGCATGGGTTATCCATCAGAAATAAAAAAAGATACCAACAATCCGAACTTAGTTTCTTTGAAATATACAAAATCATTTCAGTCAATTACTCAATATATTTTATCCATAAATTACATTGAAGATTTGCAAAAGAATCGAATGGTTGAAGCTCAACAAGTTCCTTTTCAACGTCCGAATCAGCCTCAAAAATACGATATTTTATTTAATGAAATCTTTGCTGATCCTGAGCCTTCGGTTAATTTACCAGTGCATGAATTCTTAGAATTATACAATAATTCAGATGTGAATTATGACTTAGGTGGACTGCAATTATCGGACGAAAATACCTCAAAAATACTCACTCATTTTGAATTAAAATCAGGTAAATTTGTTATTTTATGTTCCAAAGAAGCACAAGCTGAATATCAAAAATATGGTCATGTTTTGGCTTTAGATTCATGGCTTTCTCTTACCAATTCAGGCAAAAAATTGATACTTAAAGATTGGGATGGAAATGTAATTGACAGCCTAAAATATTCGGACACATGGTACAAAAATAGTGAGAAAAAAGCGGGCGGATGGTCGTTGGAAAAGACTGATTATCAGGTAGATTGTATTGATTCAGAAATATGGCAGGCTTCCAAAGATTCATCAGGAGGAACGCCAGCTAAACTCAATTCGGTGTATCAAAATTATTCTGATGATCTTGCGACTGAAATTAAAACTGTCAAAATTTTAGAGCCAAATCGCCTTCAATTAGGATTCTCTCAACCTGCCGAAAAAGTTGCTTTGCAAGCGTTGAAAAATTATCGTTTTGAACCATACTTATCGCTCAAAGAAGTTCTAATTTTAGATACACAAAATATCGAATTAAAACTATATCAAGAAATTGATAGTTCTTCGATTTATACAATTTACATATCAAATTTATATGATTGTGCAGGTAATTTCAAAAATGATACTGCCCAGTTTGCTATTGGACAAAAAGCCTTAAAAAACGATGTCATTATTTCGGAAATTATGCCGAAAGAATCTGAAGCAGATACACTGCAACAAGCAGAATATATCGAGATTTTTAATCGTTCAGATAAACTAATTTCTTTGAAAAGTATAATTTTAGAAGATGCGACCTCTCAAGTTAATTTGCCTGAATATTTTTTACAAACAGGTGAGTATTTGGTTTTGACATTGCCTCAAAATACGCCATTTTTTAGCCATGTTTTGGGTGTCCCAAACTTTCCTTCGCTCAATAATTCTGGCGAAAAATTAAGCCTTAGAGATACCTCAAATTATGAGATTTTTTCGGTAACCTACTCGGATTCTTTATTCAAAAAATTACCAACATATCAAGGTGGTTATGCTTTGGAAATCAAGGATATACATCAGGAAAATACGCCAGATAATTGGTCAATTTCGGGACATTTGATAGGCGGAACACCAGCACAAAAAAATCAGCCTATGGATAATTTTGAAGATATTTTAACTGATACAGTTACTATAAATAATTATTCGTTAGAAATCAAAAAAGTTGATGTAATTAACGCAACTCAAATTGATGTAATATTTAGCAAAAAAATACCTGAAAATATGAAAAGTACAATTTTTGTTTTCCTTCAGGATAATGAACTAAATGGTACATTTATGTTTTTAGATAGCACTAAATTGCGTATTAATTTGGAAAAATCCTTAGATTTTAATACGGTTTATCAACTCAAAATTAGTTATCAACAATCGGATTCAGAATACGAACAAAAGTTGTATTATTTTAATATTGCAATCAATAAAAAAGAACTTGAAAACTATCTTTTAATTACAGAAATCATGGCAGATGAATTGCCTGTGGTTGCCTTGCCTGAAACGGAATATATTGAACTTTATAATCGTTCCGATTCTATTATTGATCTTGCACAAGTGCAGTTTGAAGATGAAAAATCAAAGGTTATTTTGCCTCAATATTATTTATATCCACAAAGTTTTGTCGTAATCTGTCCTAAAAATAAACAAGCAGATTTCAACAATTCGGCGGTGATTGGTACTTCTAATTTTCCCTCATTAAACAATTCTGGTGAAAACCTAAAACTTAGAAATATACAAAATCAAGAAATTATTTTTTCACTCACTTATGACATCAAATGGTATCAAGATGATGACAAAGATAATGGCGGCTGGGCGTTAGAAATGTGCGATTTAAACTCGAATTGTCAAGGCAAAAATAACTGGAAAGCCTCACAAAACTCATTGGGTGGCACACCTGCACAAGCTAATTCGGTGTATCCAGATTCGAGTTTATGGGAAGCCCCTAATTTGATTGAAATTATGGTTAAAAATGATACAAATTTATGCCTAAAATTTGATAGCGATTTGGATACCAATTCGGTTCAAATGTCTTCTTTTACTTTATCAAATGGACTTCAGATTATGGGTTTAGAGATTATTTCACCAAACGAAATAATACTCATAACTAACAGATTATCAGGGAATAAAAAATATAAAATTGAATTAAATGAAATACAAAATTGCTATGGCACAATGACTGAAAAAGAAATTTTTGAGTTTTTAGTTGGTGTGCAACCTGCCTACCATGAATTGAAAATTACGGAAATGATGCTTGACCCTATGCCGCCCGTAAATTTGCCTGAAATTGAATATTTTGAAGTGTATAATCCGACTGAAAAAATCATTTCTTTGGCAAATTTACAAGTAACCAACCGAGCAGATGCTATTCAATTTCCAACATATCATCTGGCACCCCATCATTATCTTTTGGTTTGTGATAAGAAGCATATTCAAGATTTTAAAAATCAATTTTCTGGTATTAAAATTTTGGGAATTGATAATTTGTTTTCTTTGAAAAATACAAATTCATCTTTGGCTATTTTATCTGATTCTAAGCTAATTTTTGCGGTCGAGTATGATGCCAGTTTTTATAAACATCCTGAGAAAGACTTTGGGGGTTGGAGTTTAGAGATGCGAGATGTAAATTATAATTGTGCGAGTTCACAAAACTGGGAAGCCTCTCAAAATGAAAATGGCGGAACGCCAGCAATGCCTAATTCTGTTGCGACCGAAATTACAAATTATCACGTACCAAATTTGATAAAAACAGAAGTCATAAATGTCGATTCAGTCGTTTTATTTTTTGACCAAGAATTAGATTTTTCTAAGATAGATAATTTTCAAATTGTGCTACATGAGCAAACTTTTCAGGAGATTAAGTCTATTTTTCGGTATGACAATGCGTCTATTCTCATGACCTTGAAGGATACCTTGAAGTATGACAAAATCTATACCGTTCAGGTACAAAATATTTATGCCTGTAATGGAAAAGTACAATTAACAAAACAAGTTCAAACTTTTCGCTTGCCTGAAATAGCTCAAAGAGAAGATATTTTATTAAATGAAATTTTATTTAATCCACCTGTTGGCGGCACGGATTTTATCGAGTTATACAATAATTCGTATAAATATATTAACCTGAAAAACTGGTATATCGGAAATCAATCTGATACAAATTCCCTCACTTCAGAAAACTATATTATTGCGCCCTATGAATATGTAATATTGACGAGTTCCATAGATAAATTTAAATATTTTTATCCAATGGTTAATCAAGCATATATTATTGAAACAAAGTTGGTTTCTATGCCTGATTTGGAGGGAACTGTGATTATTTTCAATCCAGAAAAAATACAAATTGATAGGGTTGATTATTCGGAGGAATGGCACTCTGATTTATTAAATTCGGTAGAAGGAATCAGTTTAGAACGTATCTCAATTCATTCAGAAACAAATAGTTATGCGAATTGGACTTCTTCAGCTTTTCCAGATTATGCTACGCCAGCTCAACTTAATTCACAAGTACAGTCTGAAAATAGTACAAAAAATATTGACCAATGTATTCGCTTTAATACCGAATTAATTAGCCCAAATCAAGATGGTTTTGATGACTTTTTGATGATAGAATTTGATTGTTTACCTATTGGCACGGTCGGAAATATTGATATTTATGATTTTGCGGGTCGAAAAATCACACAACTTATTCAAAATCAATTACTTTCAACTCAATATCCGTTGCGTTGGGACGGAATAGATGCCACTGGAAATAAGGTGAGGTCTGGATATTTTATCATTTATTTTGAATTATATGATGATGTAGGAAATGTCCAAAGAATACGCAAAAAAATAGCTGTCGCAACTCCTCTGGATTAATTTCTTTTTATGACAAAATTAATTCATAATTAACTGATTTACAGATATAAAGTAGCCAAAAGTTTGTAATAAATTTGGATAGCCTCTTCGATTTCGGCAAGATAAATAAATTCGTCAGGCGTATGCGAACGTTCTGATTTGCCTGCGCCAATTTTGACAGAAGGATACGGAATTAGTGCTTGGTCTGACATGGTAGGTGATGCAAATGTCGAGATATTCAATTTTTTAGCCTGCCTTACAATGGGATGTTGGGTAGATATGCCCGAAGGGTTTAATCGAGTGGAACGTGGAACTACCTCACAATCAACGTTTTGCTGAATTATTTTTAGAGTTTCTTCATTAGAGTATGCGTCTGTTGTTCGTACATCGACAGTGAATTGACATCTATCAGGAATGACATTGTGCTGTGTTCCAGCATTGATGATGGTTACGGAAATTTTAATTTTTCCTAAACTTTCAGATATTTTCGGAAATGTAAGTTTTTGTAATTTTTGTATTTCATTTATGGCTTTATAAATGGCATTTTCTCCGATATTTCTGGCGGTATGTCCTGCTTTTCCATAAACGGTGCAGTCCAAAACCATTAAACCTTTTTCGGCAATGGCTAAGTGCATTTGGGTTGGTTCGCCAACAATCGCCAAATCAATTTTTGGCAAATCAGCAAGGATAGATTCGATGCCATTTTTGCCACTTATTTCTTCTTCGGCGGTTGCCGTAAATACCAGATTATAAGGAAGTTGATGTTCTTTTAGGATTAAAAATGTAGCCAATAATGCTACCAATGAGCCACCCGCATCATTGCTGCCTAAGCCATATAATTTTCCGTTCTCTTCGGTAGGTTCAAAGGGATTTCGGGTGTATCCTTGGTTGGGTTTTACGGTATCATGATGCGAATTGAGCATGACGGTGGGCAAATGTTTTTGGAAATCGTGAGCATAAGCCCAAACGTTATTTTTTTTTATGTAAGGTTTGATGTTTTTTTGTTGTAAAAATTCATAAATAAGTTGTGCGGTTTTGTCTTCTTCCTGACTTATCGAAGGCGTGGCGATTAATTGTTTGAGTAATGCAATGGCTTCATCAGTATTTTGTTTTATATTCATTTTGATATAAATTTGAGTTCCAGAGAAAATAATCATTTTAAAATTACAAAAAATAGCTGATTTAATAAATAGCGGTTATCACGATAATTTACTTTGGTATTTTAATCAGCTGTGAGGACACGCAGCTAAGGGCGTTTTTTAGCTATAAAAATATTATAACCAACTGAATATGAATATATTACGTTTGTTTTTTCGTTCTATTATTTTGCTGTGTTTGTTATGGATTTGTACGGCTTGCCCGTATGAATCTCCTGTGCCTATCTCGGCGGCACAACTTCCGATAGACCGACAATTATTGGGTAAATGGACGGATTCCCCCGAATCAAACGATTTTTTTGAGGTCAAGGCAAAAGGTGAATTCATTTATCTTATCGAAGAAAATGTTTTTAGTAAAGCCAGAAAAGTGCATGAAATCAAAAAATATTACGCCCATTTTTCAAGCATTGATGCCCAATTATTTCTTAATATTAGTCCTCGTGATTCGCTTGAAAAGCCAATTCGAGATGATTTTTTGCTTTATCAACTCGTGAAAAAAGATTCGACCTCGTTTTCACTTACTCCGTTGAGCGAGCATATTGATGAAAAATTTACGACCTCATCTGATTTGCAAGGTTTTATTCAGAAATACATGAATTTAAGTTTTTTTTATGGCAAGGAAATTTCGTTCCAACGTTTTGACTTCAAAGCTGTAAAATGGCAAGACTAATTTTTTGGTCATAAAAAAACGAAAAAAAAATTTGTCAAAATCAAAATAATCTATCATCTTTGCAGACGCAAAAACGCAACAGACCTCAATTAGAAAAACAGAGAGTTGGCAGAGTGGTCGAATGCGGCGGTCTTGAAAACCGTTGTACCGCAAGGTACCGGGGGTTCGAATCCCTCACTCTCTGCTTTTATTTCTTAAAATACTGAAAATCAATAAGTTATCCGTAGATTATTTTCCTAACACTCCAAGACGCTCCAATCATATTCCTAAAAATTAGAATTTTTTGATTAATTTCAGGCACTCATCAAAAATCCTGAGGCGGACAAACGTTCTGCCTCAAAAACTCGTTTGAAAAGAAAAAACATTGATTTATGAAGTGTAAGAAAATTATTTTACTTCTTTTTGTGGTTATGCTTATGGATTCTTGCGTCCAAAAAACGTGTCCGACTTATATGAGTCTGAAGGAATTTAATGCCATTCGAGAAGAACAAATGGAACGGGAGATGTCAGGCAAGCGTGTCAAAAAGACAAAACGGGATAAATGGGGGCGCATAAAAAAACCAAAACATAAAAAAGAACAAATCTAAACGGGACATCCGAAAAATAATTCTATTTTTGTGTTTTAGTTTAAATGCCTAAATGTCCATGAGCAAGCAACAAAGTAATAATCAGGTATTTGAGAAAGAAGACCAAATTCTTGTCTATTCCAAGTCGGTTATCGAAAAGACTCCAGAGGAAGTTTCGGCGGAGCAAATGCGTTCGGAATATGGAACGCTAACCGATAATTATGGAAAATTACTTGATGAGGTAAAGCTATTGACCGCCGTCAGCGATCGTTTGCAACGCAAGCTCAACAAAGCGAACGAAAACGTCATTAAAAAGAATGCGGAAGTAAAGGAATCAAGCGAAAGGCTGCACAAAGCACGCGCTGACCGCCGAGCGATTTTTATTGCTACGATGCTGGGTTTGGCGTTTGTAATTTTGAGCGAAGCACTGATTGAACCCCATATCGAAAAGTTATTTGAGGCTCGTCCTACTTTGATATTAATGGGCATCAAAATCGGTATTGCGCTTCTGATGTACCCTATCAAAAAAATTATTGAAATGACATTCGTCAAGACCGAAGATACGACCTAAATGTATGGGCGGTTTCATGTTGCTAAGCATTCTGATACCGCAATAATTTTTAGAAACCATACAGAATAAACCATGAACTCTGCACACAAAATTATGACGGATGCCGAAATCAAAGCCTTGGTTTCCTTGTTGGATGATAACGACCCTGCGATTCTGGAAATGGTCGAATCGAAGGTGCTTTCTATCGGAAGTTCAGTCATTCCATTTTTGGAACAGGAATGGAATAATCGGTTTGAGCCTTACGTACAGGAACGTCTTGAAAATCTGATACATATCGTTCAGTTTAATCTCTTAAAGGAGCGTTTGGTAGATTGGGCGGAGCATCGTTCGGATGATTTATTGGAGGGAATGTGGCTGATTTCGACTTTTCAATACCCTGATTTACAGTTAGAAGACGTAAAAGCAAAGCTCGAACGCTTGTATTACGAGGCATGGCTGGAATTTAAGGATAATATTCATCCCTTCGACCAAATTAAGTTATTGAATTATGCGATATTTGGCAAATTAAAATTTCGAGCAAATAATGCCAACTTTCATGCGGTCAATAACTCCATGATTAACAGTGTGTTAGAAACAAAAAAAGGAAACCCCATTAGTTTGTGTGTGATTTATATGCTGATTGCACAACGCCTCAAATTGCCAGTATATGGCGTAAATTTGCCTAATCTTTTCATTTTGAGTTATCGGCACGAGGGATTCCAATTCTATATTAATGCCTATAATCGAGGGTTGATTTTTTCCCGTTCTGATATTGATAATTATATTACCCAACTAAATTTGCAGTCAGATTCTTCGTTTTATGACCCCTGCTCGCACGAAGATATTATTCGGCGAACTTTGCGAAATTTGATTGTAGCTTTCGATAAACTTGGTGAAACCGAAAAAGTAGAAGAAGTGAAAGAATTATTAATTTTGTTATCGGATGGCGAAATTGAAGACTTCGGAAGTTCCTATGATGAGGACGAGGATGACGATGAGGATGATTAATTTGGCGAGATTATCCCACAAATTTATTGTTTCATGTTAGTATTTAATATCAATCAAATACCTGATTATCAGCTTCTTGGATTTCGGTTGCCAAATTTGTAATTTCCTCATCCGAGTTAAAAGCGTGCAAACAAATTCGGATAATTTCAGCCCCCACTTTGACCGTAGGCGATAAAATTGGACGTACATCAAAGCCTTTTCGTACCAATAATTCTGCCAGACGTTTGGTTTTTTCATGACCGCCAATTTGTAAAATCTGAATCGGTGTAATGCTTTCTTTTAATCTGATTTTCAAAGCATTACCATCATTTATTGCTTTTCGGAACAGTCCAATTTTTCGGTGTAAATCCATCCGAATTTCGGGATAATAACGTATCATTTCAAACGCACACCGAGTTGAAACCAACGCATGAAACGGCAAGGCGGTCGTATAAATAAAAGCACGAGAAAAATTGGTTAAGTAATCGGTCAAAATTTTTGAGCCAACCACACACGCTCCATGCGTGGCGGGAGCTTTGCCAAACGTATAAATTCGGGCAAAAAAACGACTTTCCAAGCCTTGAGCGCACGCCAATCCATTGCCTGTTTGACCAAAAATACCTACGCCATGCGCCTCATCCAACACCACATACGCTCCATATTTATCAGAAATATCTAAAATATTCTTTAAATCACCACAATCTCCATCCATCGAATAAACCGACTCCAAGATGACAAATTTCTCACCTGTTGATTTCTGTAATTTTTGCTCTAAATCTATCAAATTATTATGTTTAAAATATTTTTTTTCGGCAAAACTAAGCCTTGTACCTTCTCTCAAACTAGCGTGAATAAACTCATCGCATAAAATGGTATCGCCTTTCTGTGGAATGGTCGCTAAAAATCCTGAATTTGCTTGATATCCCGAATTAAAAATCAAGGCACTTTCGCCCCGAAAATATTGCGCTAATTCGGCTTCAAGTTGCATGGCGTATTCCGAATTTCCAGAAATCAGGCGCGAACCTGTTGCACCTATTTTGTAATCTGAAAATTGAACAAGTTCACGGTTAATTTTAGTTTTAAGTATCTGATTTTCAGCAAGTCCTAAATAATCATTTGAACAAAAATCAATCAAATTTTTGGTCGTTCGGAGTTGGCGCAAATTGCCATTTTGTTGGCGTTGTGCTAATTTTTCGGCAAGACGTTTTTCTAAAATCATGTGCTTAGAATTTGGTATTATTTTGTTCGGACAAAAAGCAAAATGAAGTTTGTAATCCGATGTTATTGATGAATAATATTGAGTAATGTTTGGCATTTTAGTTCGGTTTCCTGCCATTCTTTTTCGGGGATAGAATCCTGTGTAATTCCTGCGCCTGCATAAAAAATGCCTTGATTTTCGGTAATTTGCATACAACGTAAGTTTACAAATAGTTTTGTTTGATTCTGAATATTTACTGCACCCAAAAAGCCACTATATAATTCACGGTCATACTTTTCGTGCTGAACAATAAAATTCAGGGCTTCATTCTTAGGCATTCCACAAACTGCCGAAGTAGGATGTAATAATTTAGTCATAACTGTTGCTAATTCAGGAAAATTAACAGCTTTTGTATCGACTTCAAATACAGTTTTTAGATGTACTAAATTTCCAGCAGAAATAGTTTTCGGACCCAATTCCTCAAATTCTCGCAAGCGAATTTTCTTAAAACAATTAATAATATATCGGCTCACAAAAGCCTGTTCTTCGATTTCTTTTTGCGCCCATCGAGCTTGACGAATATCCATTTCAGGAGTTTTGTGTTGTGTTCCTGCCAGTGCAACTGTCTGAAAAACAGCATTTTCGTCCAAACTTACTAAAATTTCTGGCGAAGCACCCAACCATACGCCTACTTCGGGAATCGAAATTAAGGATACAAAAGCGTGCGGATAGGCTTGACATAATTTTTCAAAAGTTTGAGCAATATCAAAATCATTGGGCAGAGTTTCGATTTTTTTTCGGGACAATACTACTTTTTTAAAGTACTGATAATCAATACTTTGAATAGCTTTTCGGACGGCAGAAATAAAATTTTCTTCCACATTATGGGTTTCGATATGATTTTTCGTAGGAAATATCATCGAAGATTTCGCCCTTGAATTTTTGAGAGAAATCCCTAATTTTTCGGCAAATAATTGACGATTTTTTTGTCGGTCAGAAGCATAACTTTCGGTACTTAAATCATAACTAATATATTCATTATCAGACGAATAATAAATATCAGCCTGAATAAAATAGGTCATATCATGGGGTAAATTCATGAAAGGATTTACCAAGAATCCACTGGGCAAATTTTCGTAATTTGCCTGTACTTTTTGTGTTTTTCCTGATAAATCAAGTGCAAAATGTCGAGTTAGTTGATGAGGTAATTTCCATACTGCAATCGGAAAATTTAACTCATATGCACTACAAAAAAAACTACGCAAAAAATCCGTAGAATACGAACGAATCGCTGTATCCGAAGCCAAAAAATTTGTCATAAAATAATGGTGTTAATCCACAACTAAGAAATCATTTAAGTATAAAAATAATACAATAACTTGTTTAAAATCAATGTTTTATCGTTGAAATAATCTGTGGTTTATACAAAAATACGTGGAAAAATTGAAAGAATTACAAATATGTATTTTACAAATAAATCCTAATAAAATACTATTTTGAACGAATAAAAAATAAGTTCGTTTCATAAAACCTACCAAAAATCAAGGTAGAAATCGAAATGGATACTTACTTTTGTACTGACGCAAGAGCGATTTAGACAACATCAAGCCATCAATTAGCTATCTTAATTTTTTATATCATTCTGATAATCAGGATATTAACTCAACAATCAAACGAAACATTACGCATTACCTATCACGTTATACCTATGCTACCTAACTTTATTAATCAATGGATTGTATTATTTGTCGTATTCATGGTTATTATTGGCTTATTCAAAGAGTGGCTCAAACCCGCCCTGACTTTTTTTCTGGGGATTTTGGTACTGCTTGTTTTTCAGATAGTTACGCCCGAAGAGTTATTGGTTTCAGCCAGTAATCAACAAATCGTCAAAATTATTTTGCTCATTTTAATCACTTCTGCACTCCGCAAAACGCTTCAGGTCGAGGCATTATTAGACAAAATTTTTATTCACGCAAAATCACCACGTTCTTTTTTGATTCAGATGAGTTCATACGTGGCGATTTTGTCCTCGATTCTGAATAATACGCCTGTGGTGGCTGTGATGACACCTTATGTGTATAGTTGGTGCAAACGCTTCGGGGCGCATCCCTCTAAGTTGCTGATTCCCTTGTCTTATGCCACGATTTTGGGCGGGATGATTACCGAATTAGGCACATCCACAAACTTGGTTTTGAATGGTTTTTTGGAAAAAAATGCGCTCGAAAAACTGGAATTTGAGGATTTTTTTTTCTTAGGGATTTTGGTTTGTATTTCGGGAATTTTTTATTTGGCGGTGTATGGTTACAAAAAATTGCCACAAAATAAAGAGGCATTTGATGATGTCAAGGCGATTGCGCCCGAATATTTGGTCGAAACCGTAGTGGGGTCGCCTCGTTTGGCAGGCATGACGGTCAAGGAGGCGGGTTTGTCAAATTTGCAGGGTATCTATCTAATTGAATTACACCGAGATAGGGAAATTATTTCGCCTGTTTCGCCAGCGGAAATATTACAAGAAAATGACTCCCTGTATTTCATGGGCAAGCCCGCCACGATTATGGATTTGGTGCATGCGGGAATTGGCTTGCGTTTGCCTTCCGAAAATCCTGATACTGAAGTAGTTGAGGCGGTTATTCCTGCCAATTCTGCGCTGGCAGGACAAAAAGTAGCAGGCTCAAAATTTCAGGAAAAATACGATGCCGAATTAGTAGCTTTGCATCGAAATGGCGAAAAAATTACGGGCAAACTGGACGAATGGTTTTTAGACCATGGCGATTTATTATTGTTATCGGTTAAGGATTCGTTTTTCAAGAATGCCGATGTCGTCCGTGATTTGTATGTCATTTCCACACTCAAAAAGCATGAAAGTCAGCATTTTAATCCCCAAAAAGTACGTTGGTTACTTTTGGGGTTATCGCTGATTATTGGCATAACGGCATTAAATTTAGTATCACTTTTCGTAGGATTATTACTTATGTTGGGATTATTCCTGATATTGCGTTTATTTTCATTTAAGGATATTTCCAATACGCTTGATATTGATTTGGTTATGATATTGGTTTGTGCTTTAACGCTGGGTGATGCACTCATCAAAACGGGGGCAGCCCAAATCGTTTCTCAAACATTTATTCAATTATTTTTGCCTTTTGGGAAGGAAGCTGTTTTGATAGGATTATTTATTTTGACCGTCATTTTGACGACCTTTATTACCAATGTTGCCGCCGTTTCTGTGGCATTTCCTTTGGCGTATTCTTTGGCTCAAAATGCTGATTTACAGGTACTTTCTGGAAAGCCATTTTATTTGGCGATTGCATTTGCGGCATCGGCTGCATTCATGACCCCGATTAGTTATCAGACGAATTGGATGGTTTATGGACCGGGTGGTTATACGACCAAAGATTTTTTTCGGGTAGGATTTCCACTCACAATTTTGTATTCTGTGGTATGTATTACTTATATTTTATTACGTTATCATTTAGAATGAATCAATCAGTATCTGTTTAAATATCGTTTTATATATCAATTCTTACATTAAATTAAATCAAACAAAGATGAAATATTTAAAGGTTTTTTTAGCCATCGGAATTTCGTTGGTATTGTTGGTAACGGGCTGTAAATCCATGAGCGGCACAGCAAAAGGTGGCGCAATCGGTGGCGGTACTGGCGCAGTAGTTGGTGGAATTATCGGCAAAAAAGCAGGAAGTACAGGAGGCGGTGCGATTATTGGCGGTGCTGTCGGAGCGGTCGCAGGGGCTGCTATCGGGCGTTATATGGATAAGCAGAAAAAAGAATTAGAAGAAGATTTGGATGAGGGCGTAAAAATCGAACGCCTCGAAGGCGAAAAAGATGCCGAAGGAAATCCAACACATCCTGAAGAAGAAGGCTTAAAATTAACCTTTGAATCAGGAATCTTGTTCGATACAAATTCCTCGGCACTCAAACCAAAAGCAAAGGAAAATATCCAAAAAATGGTTAAAACCTTACAAAAGTACAAAGATACCAATTTAACCATCGAAGGACACACCGATAGTCAGGGAGCAGATACGCATAATCAAAAATTATCTGAAGCCCGTGCCAAATCGGTTTCGGAGTATGCCGAATCATTAGGTTTAGACAAAAAACGAATTACTATTCAGGGATTTGGCGAAAAAACCCCCGTAGCTGATAACGCTACTGCTGATGGGCGGGCGCAAAATCGCCGAGTGGAAGTCAAAATTTTTCCGAATGAAAAGCTACAAAAAGATGCCCAAGAAGGTAAAATTAAAGAATAATTTTTGTAGGGAATTTACTTAGAATGTGTTTAAAGTACCTATTTTCATGCCTCATGATATTCTACGAATATTATGAGGTTTTTTGGTCAAAAGTTTGAATTTCAGGTAAGTTTATGTAAAAGTTCGATTTGACCATATTTTTCAAGCCATAGTTTCGTCCGAATGCAAAAATACCGCCAGCTAAAACGAGCAGAATCCCTAATCCGACAACTAATTCGGTGCGATTATCGTCCGTCAGTTTGGCAGTTTCGTGGGTCAGAAATATGGTTTCAGGTTCGATGGGCATGGTCTGACTATTAACTATAATGGAGTCATTTTCAGGCTCTTGTATCGACCAATCGGGGGCATCATACAGGACGGGCATCGAATTATCTTCGGTCGTAAATTCCCGAAGCACGACCGTAGTTTCGCCAAAAATGTTAAAATGTACGCCTGCTTGATGGAGTAATTCTTGACCTTGTTGCAAAAGAGCGACATGATTGCCCAAATCTCTTCGGGTGGCTCGGTCAGTAATTGCCCAAACCGCATATTGTCCCGCTTTATTTTGGGCTTGCGTGGCTTGAATAGTTTGTGCCAAGCGCATGAGTGGCTGTTGGGCTACATCACCGACATCATATCGAATATAAATATCAGGCGCATTTTTTCGTAATTCGCCACACATGGCATAAATTTTTTGTATCTTAACTTCTTGAGGCTCAAGGAGATAGCGTTCCATTTTGGTAACTAACATATTTTGTACTGAACTATCTTTGGAATAAAGCCACGTCCCACAAGGAAGCGTTAATGAAAGGGTAGAATCCGAAATATTTTGAATCCGAAGGGCAATGCAACGCCCATAATGTGCGCTGACCAAATCTTTTTGCACTTGATTGGGATTATAAACGCCCCGAATACTGACCTTTAGGATGCCTTGTTGGTAAGCCTGATAAATGGTTAAGGATTTCGTAATACTTTTTTCGGGCAGAAAGGCAAACGCATTTCCCGAAAAAATCCATAAAAAAAGTATCAGACGAAACGTATTCATAATCAAGTTGTTGTAGCCTACAAATCAGTTGTTATTATTTTGAGTTTTTCTGAAGCAAGCTGAATTCATGTAATTATCTGCTCCGCAACATCAATGCGTTTAATAATTTACATATAAATTTCAAATTTCACAAATTTACGAGAAATTTTAAGTAAGCCGAACGTTTATTCCTAAAAAATAAAGGCAAAAACACTGCCCAAATGTTAAATTACCCATGATGAACCCCAAAAAATTGTGGTTTCATGTTTTGGTAAAGCATCTCCAAAAGTACAACGCCGAGCGAAGGCATAAAGTCTAATTTTTTCAGAATTTAAATGCTTGATAAAAAGTAGTGATATTATTTATATAAAATACTGTTTTTCAAATAGTTATGATTTGATACTATGTGCTATTTTATGCCTTGCCTGTTTGTTCCAGTCCCATGCCAAACAACGCAAAATCGTATTTTACGGGGTCGTTTGGGTCGAATTTTTTGAGATTTTCCGTCAATTCGAGGGCAGCTTGCCAGTCGGTTTGTCGGCGAGAAATCAAGCCGTATTGTCGGGCAATTCTATCGACATGAACATCCAAAGGACAAATTAACTGACTCATTTTCAGGTTTTTCCAAAGTCCAAAATCTACGCCTGCTTGGTCTTTTCGTACCATCCAGCGCAAAAACATATTGATTCGTTTGCAGGCTGACTTTTTGGCAGGCGTGGAAATGTGTTTTTTGGTGCGGTCAGGAAAATCGGGCAAACTCACAAAATAGTTATAAAATTGAATCAAAATATTCTGGATGTGCGGTTCATTTTTGGGCAAATTTTGAGTAAAAACCAGCTCTAACGAATTATATTTTTGATACGTAACCTTCAGAAAATGAATGAAATACAGCGTATCTGTTGCATTAAACGTGCGATGTTTGAAGTCCAAAAATGATTTCAGGTCAGTTTCCGAATGATTCAGGATAAAATCATAAGGCGAATTATCCATTCGATGCAATAAATCCGTACATTTATTAATGATAGTTTTACGAAGTCCCCAAGCTAATACTGCGGCAAATAAACCAGCGATTTCGATGTCCTGTTTTTGGGCAAAGCGATGCGGAATCTGGATGGGGTCATGTTCAATAAAATGAGGTTGATTAAATTGTTGATATTTTTGTTCTAACAACTCAAAAATTTTGGTGTTCATCGCATTTTATGATTTGAGAAATTTATTTTCAAACACAAAGTTAATTATTTGCAATACAAAACGTGAACGCTGACAAAGTTTCAAACAGTATGCTTCAATATGAAGTTAAAGGTTAGATTAAAAAAGTGAAATTTTCATTCTTTTCTGACATCTATCTTTCTGATGTTTTAGACTCGTAAAATTGATTATTCTAATTTAGTTTAAAAATGACATTTTTCTATTTCATGTGGGGATAATAACGTAACAGTTATGCAAAAAATACAATTTTGGATTTGGGCAAGTGCCTTCTTTTTGGTGGCTTGTTCGATGAATCAGAACACAAAAAAAATGCAACATATGACTGATAATCAAGAAGATAGTATCGAAAAAATTGTCAAAACTGATACTGAATGGCGAGCGCAATTATCGCCTGAAGCCTTCCGAATTTTGCGCCAGCAAGGGACGGAATATCCTTTTTCGGGCAAATTTGACAAACATTTCGAGAAGGGAACGTATGCTTGTGCTGGATGCCAACTGCCTCTTTTTGAGTCAGATACGAAATATAATTCGGGTTGTGGATGGCCTGCTTTTTATGATAAACTCAAGACCGAAAACATCACCGAGATAACAGACCGCTCGCATGGCATGGTACGGATTGAGGTGCGTTGTGTGCGCTGCGATGGACATTTAGGACACGTTTTTGAGGATGGACCTCGCCCTACGGGATTGCGTTATTGCATTAATTCGGCTTCATTGGAGTTTATTCCCGATGGAAAATAATCGGAGAAATTATCAAAAAACGCTCATAAAAAATTAATTTTATGAGCGTTTTTTGATTAAAAATCAAGTGTTTATTTTTTAAAAATTGCGATTAGGAATTATACCGTTTATCAGATTATTGTTTGATAAATCGTTGTTGATATTCGATGTTATCTGCCTGAATATGAATCAGATAAGTGCCTTTGGCGAATGTCCGTGTTTGCGTTCTAAGGTCTTGGTTTAGCACTTCCAAGACGGCGGCACGTTCCAAAATAAGTTTTCCGCCCATATCAAAAATCTGACATCGCAGCGTGGTATTTCGGAATTGCGGTTTGTCGATTTCGAGCTGGATAAAATCCGTTACGGGATTAGGATAAAGCCGAATGCCAAGCAGGTTTTTTTGGTCTTCGATGGCACTCACTGTCGCCTCTAACGTCTTGACTTGTATCGTATTCGAGTATTCTGACACCGAAGAGCCATCCTGATTTGAGGCTTTGACACGATAAAAATACGTGGTGTTTTCGTCCAGATTCGTTACCTCAAACGAAGTTGCGGTAAGGGTTTCATTGACTTTCAGACTCGTGAAATTCGATGACGTGGACACCTCCAAAGTGTATTGCGTGGCATTTTGGGCAGTTTGCCAATTTGCCTTAAAACTGGTTTCGGTAATATTGGTAGCATTTGAGGCAACTGGCGTAGCAACCTGCGGCACCGCTTGGGCGTTGGTTTTTGCCGAAATGACATTGGAATTAGCCGAATTTCCTGCGCTATTTTTGGCACGGATGCGATAAAAATATTCGGTATTTTCGGTCAAACCCGTAATTTTTTCGGATGTTCCCGTAACCGATTTGGCTTCATAACCCGCTAAAAATGAGGCAAAACTGGAACTTGTCGAAACATCCAATTCGTAACTGGTTGCGCCATCAACGGCGTTCCAATTTGCAGTCAATTCGGTTTCGCCGATATTCGTTGCGGCAGTAGCGACTGGCGCATTTGGCTTTTGTGGTTCTTCGACTTGCTTGGCGTTGGTTTTTGCCGAAATGACATTGGAATTAGCCGAATTTCCTGCGCTATTTTTGGCACGGATGCGATAAAAATATTCGGTATTTTCGGTCAAACCCGTAATTTTTTCGGATGTTCCCGTAACCGATTTGGCTTCATAACCCGCTAAAAATGAGGCAAAACTGGAACTTGTCGAAACATCCAATTCGTAACTGGTTGCGCCATCAACGGCGTTCCAATTTGCAGTCAATTCGGTTTCGCCGATATTCGTTGCGGCAGTAGCGACTGGCGCATTTGGCTTTTGTGGTTGCGTGTCGGTTGTTGGTAAACCAGCAAAATTACTTCGTCCATGTGTGGCAACGGCAACAAATCCATCCGCATCGCGCGTCAGCACTTCGACCACGACAGGACTTCCGATAGTTTGTTTTCCTTCTTGTAGCCATTCGGTTTGTGCGCCATTCAGATTTGAGGTGCTGTACAATCCCGTGCTTGTGCCGACATAATACACTTTTTTGCCGTCATAATTCAAAATTGAAGCTGAACGCAAAGAAGGACCCGGTAAATCGGTTGTTCCCGTCAAATTTCCTTCGATGGCAGTATAAGATTGTCCGCCATTAGTGGAATGGTACAATCCTGTAATATTATAATTGGCAAAAACGACCAAAATTTCATTCGCATCGGCTGGATTAACAGCAATATAAACGGGATAGGCACCGCTTGGCGCATTAGGCACGGAAATTTCGGTGGCGGTCGTGGCACTTTTGGCATTTTCAACCTTAAAAATTTGCGGTGTGCCTTCGGCATCAAATGCTCCAAAATACAAAATTCCTGCGGGCTGACGGGACATCGCCAAAGTGGTAATCGTGGTGCCTGTACGTGCGCTAATGCCCGACATTTTAGACCAACTTCCAAAAATTTCTACGCCATCTTTGGTTTTGAGTTTGTCATTTTTCCAAATTTCATTTGCGTCAGGCAAATACATCATGTTTTCGTCTATGGGGTCGATAACAAAAGGATGGACAAATTGTTTGTTTTTCAAGCCCTCAGGCGTAATAAAACCATCCTGAAAGTCAATATCAGGCGTTTTATCGGCTTTGGTCGGATAAAAATTAATCGAAGCATTTTGAGCCGAAACCACAATAAAATCCGAAGCTATGTAAGCTGTTGCGCCATCGCCACCTTGCATAATGGTTGCGGGCGTGAAGGATTGTCCTTTTTGCCAATTCATAAACAAACTGGAATTATCTTGACAGCCGCCAGCCATACGGTAATCGCCTGATTCTGAAGAAATTGCCATCCGATAAAATTGTGTAATGGCAAAATTATTGTCCATTTCTGTCCAGCTCACTTTCGGGGCGGTAATGTCGGTAGTTTTGCTCACGCCACCATCGTGCATCGAAAAGGCAATATTTGGATTATTGGGGTCAAAAAACATCAAATGTTGGTCAGGAAAATGATTCAGATAATCGCCAAATCGGTTAGAAGTTCCTGCCGATTCGGAACCATATCCACCAATAACACTGTTGATATCGGTCGATTTGGTCGCAAATCCATCCGTTGAGCGAAATAAACTCGTTCCGCCAATAAAAACCATGTTTTCGTTGGTCGGATGCACGGCAACCACCATATTATAATTGCCTTGCGTTTTGAGTCCGTTATAGTCGGCGTTGGCATCAGGAAAAGTCGGAATATTTGCCGCCCGATTTTCGGCTGTGCCTGCGTTCAAATCATGTTTGTACAAATACATTTCGTCAAATCCATTAACGACTTCGCCTGTGGTTGTCAAGGAATACAAAATATTGGGATTTGACGGAGCTAATGCCAAAACCGTTCGCCCGAATTGGTCAGGGAAATCAGTCGGCGTAATGCTTGTCCAAGTCGTGCCGTTATCTGTGGAGCGGAAAATTCCGCCGCCGTCATCACCATCTTTGATTCCCATGAATGAAACGATAATGTTTCCGTTCTTATCTATCACAATATCAGGATAATGCGTGCCAGTATATTGGGGAACTTTCACGACTTTGAAATTATCGCCCCCATCCGTAGAGCGCAAAATTCCGAACTGATTGGAAGCCACAAAAATTGCACCTGTGGTGGGACTAATTCGCAAACGAGAAGTTTCGTAAAATGGATTTTTGGGTTTATCGACAGGAAATTGAAGCGAAGACCCCGCTTTTTTCCATTCGGTGTTGTCTGCGCCTTGTTCGTAGCCGATGAATGTCCACGTATCGCCATTATTGGTCGATTTGAACAATCCTGCACCCAAAAATGGTGCGTCCGCATCGGCGGCATCGGCACTACTTCCGACTTCGCCAGTGGAATAATACCACGTATCGGGATTTTGGGGGTCTTGCGCTATCGAACTGACCCCCAAGTTTTTGTTCGGGTCAGATTTGAAAGTCCAAGACTGTGCGCCGTTCGTGCTTTTCCACATTCCGCCCGTTACGCCACCTGCCAAAATGACATTTGAATTTCGGGAATCAACCGCAAAAGCTCGAATTCGACCGCCAATATCATCAGGACCTGCGCCTGCCCAGCTAAGCGTTACATCGGCTTCGGTGCGGGCATTGGCGGCATCTTTGATATAATTTTGAGTATAATAAAGGGCTTTGGCTTGGGCATGGCTCGGTATTTTTCCTGTTTTGGGGTCGCGGAGCATCTGTTGCCAATATTCGGCACGAGCAATTTTTCGGGCTTTTTTATCGGCTTTTCGCATTGCCCGTAATTCTTGGGTGGATAGCGTATCCTTTTGAGAATCAAGCACTTTCCACGTTAAAACACCACTTAGCACCGCCAAGCAAGCGAAGCCTAAGAGTTTCAGTCGTATGTTTTTCATCAAAAAAATTAGGTAAAATGGTTATTAAAAATAAACTAAATTTGTGTAATTAAAAAAATATAATTTATTGATTTTCAGATAATTAGATGAATCGAACAATATTATTGTTTAATAATGCAATTCGACAACTTGCCATAAATCCGCATCGTCAGATTTGGGTTTGATGGTCAAAGTTATTTTTTTGTCAGGCGCAAAATAATCGTTGATGCGGACACCATTTTTGGCGTAAACCTCTTGGAATGAGGGCGATAAATACACGGTAATTTTTTGGTCTTTGGCAACGGATTTGACCGAGCCACCCGAACCTTGTACGCGCAATACTTTGAGCGTGGCATCAGAAATTTGGGGTGAATCCTCCGCACTTTGGGGCTTGACCAAGTTAATATTCAAAATTTGGGCATAAATCCGATTCATGCCTACCGAAATTTTGGAATCTGGAACGACTTCGGTACTTTTTTCCGAAGATTTGCAGGAAAGGCAACACAACAAGCACAATCCATAAAGTAAATAAGTAATGTTCATGCAATAAATTTTGAGTTAGGTTTTTCTCGAATTTAGTTTGAAATATACGATAAAGAT
>CAZNYR010000024.1:26193-31266 GCA_964577275.1 uncultured Cytophagales bacterium
ATACGATAAAGATTTGAGTTGGAATATGGAGAAGTTTGATTTTTCGCTTTATTTTTTCTGAAATATGCCATCTCGCTCGGTATCAATCGTTCCGCCCTCGTAGGCACAGCTTCCCATGCGCGGCGAATTACATACGTCAAGCAATCCACCGTCTTGAGCCATTTCGCATTCATCTTCGTGCTTTTTAATACATTTTTTGCAAAAAAATGTCGGTTCGCCCATCTCATGGTATTCACAAATAAAGAAAGCGGACGTTTTGTGGCACACTTCGCACAAAATTTCGAGGGGTTCATTTCGGGAAAGTAAAATCAGGGATTCTGTTTGTTTGGGAATGGTATAAAATCCATAACATTTGACATCTAATCTGGTTGTAGTCCCGAAATCGTAATGATGCTCCAATTTTGGATGTTGGGAAAATGCCTTTTTGATGCTGGTTCTCATGCCAATTTCGACATAATTTTTTACCATAAATGCGCTCATGTGTCCACAACATTCCAGCCAAATGGCTCTCAAAAACTCGTCTAATTCGGATAATTTGGCGTTGGCATCTATCAAAATCTGCAAAAACATGACATCTGCCTCGACCAACAAATGTGCGTACTGTTTTTGGGCATTTTCTTCTTTTTGTATCTTATCGAGATGACTTTTGAGGTGTCGTCCGATGCCTGATTTGGTGTACGTGTTTTCGCAAAAAACGCATTTTCCTTCGGAACGTAACTTGGCTTCCATAGTAATTTTAATTTTTGATTGGTTTATGATTTTGAGTCGAATTTAGTGAAAAATATGCAAGGATGTTCGGTTTATTGTTGGCGTTTGATAATAAATCCGTTATCAATTTTATCAAAACCAACTTTGGGATAATATTCCATTGCCGTTGGTGCGGCTAAAAGCAACAATGCGGTTTGATTTCCGATTTGTTGCTGCGTGATTTGGATTAATTTCCGTCCGATTCCGTCATTTTGGTATTCTTTTTTGACAGCCAAATCGGATAAATAACAAGCATAACAAAAGTCAGTAACTGACCTTGCAATGCCAATTAATTCCGTATCTGTCCAAGCACTGACGATGAGATTAGAGTTGGCATACATCATCTTGATTCTATTGGCATCGGCTATGGGTCTGCGAATGCCCGAACTGCGATAAAGTGCGATGATTTGTTCAGTGTTGGGGATTTTATCTACTTCAAAGTGTATTTCTGTCATGGTTTGTAGTTGATAAATTGGTGTAGTTATTTCAGATCATTACTTGATGCTATGTACTATTTAAAGTTTAAAAGTCTGCCAAAAAATCCGTTCTTTTTGGCTTAAAAACGTAAAAACTGACAGCTTGTCTGCAATTTTGTCAGAATTTAGGACACAAAATGGCACATTTTCGGATTGGCATACAAAATGATTATTAGGGAAATAAAAGTACAATAAAAAACGAATTCAGTAAATCGTAAAAATTAAAATTTAAAGAACAAATGGCTGAATTGAGCATTAAACCGTTAGCAGACCGAGTGGTCGTTGAACCTGCTCCTGCTGAGCAAAAAACTGCATCTGGTATCATTATCCCTGATAATGCACAGGAGAAACCACAACGAGGTACAGTTGTAGCGATTGGCACAGGCAAAAAAGATGAACCCTTGACCGTTGAAGTAGGAAATACGGTTTTATACGGCAAGTACGCTGGTACGGAAATCAATGTGGATGGCAGAGATTACCTCATCATGCGGGAATCTGATATTTTTGCTATCCTTTCCTAAAAGGCTGTTGTTTGTGCAACGTTACGAACAATAAACAATGAAAAACCGCTCGTCAGATTACGGGCGACAGGCTGAAAAAGCCGAGTTTTAAAAAACATTATTTCCGATGCTTGTAGTTTCTGATTAGAGGCTGCAAAGTCAAAAACTTTAAATCTTTAAGAACATGGCGAAAAACATTATTTTCGATACAGAAGCACGTGACCAACTCAAGAAAGGAGTGGATGCTTTGGCAAATGCCGTAAAAGTAACATTAGGTCCTAAGGGACGTAACGTCTTGATTGACAAGAAGTTTGGCGCACCCGCCGTTACCAAAGATGGTGTTACGGTGGCGAAAGAAATCGAATTGAAAGACCCTGTCGAAAACATGGGCGCACAGCTTCTGAAAGAAGTGGCTTCAAAAACAGCGGATAACGCAGGTGATGGCACAACCACTGCCACCGTTTTGGCACAAGCACTTTACACGAGCGGTATCAAAAACGTAGCGGCTGGCGCAAATCCAATGGATTTGAAACGAGGCATTGACAAAGCCGTAGCCGAAGTGATTGCTCATCTGAAAGCACAATCAAAGACCATTTCCTCTTCAGGAGAAATTGCTCAAGTAGCGACCATTTCAGCCAATAATGACAGAGAAATTGGTGAAATGATTGCCAATGCGATGGATAAAGTCGGCAAGGATGGCGTTATCACGGTCGAAGAAGCGAAAGGTACAGAAACAGAAGTAAAAACGGTCGAAGGAATGCAATTTGACCGAGGATATTTGTCGCCGTATTTCGTTACCGATACCGAGAAAATGGAAGTTTCCTTGGAATCTCCGCTTATCTTGATTTATGACAAAAAAATCTCGGCAATGAAGGAATTATTGCCGATTTTGGAAGCCTCCGCACAAACGGGCAGACCGCTCTTGATTATTGCCGAAGATATTGATGGTGAGGCACTTGCTACATTAGTTGTCAATAAAATTCGAGGAGCTTTGCGAGTCGCAGCCGTAAAAGCACCGGGCTTTGGCGACCGCCGAAAAGCCATGCTTCAGGATATTGCCGTTTTGACGGGTGGAACTGTCATTTCGGAGGAGCAAGGTTATAAATTGGAAAATGCTACGTTGGATTATTTAGGCACTGCCGAAAAAGTAAACATTGATAAAGATAATACTACGATTGTCAATGGTGCGGGCGAACCTGCTTTGATTGAAGCACGAGTAAATGAAATCAAATCCCAAATCGAAACGACCACTTCGGATTATGACCGAGAAAAGTTGCAAGAACGATTGGCTAAATTATCGGGTGGCGTAGCGATTCTTTATATCGGTGCGGCAACCGAAATAGAAATGAAAGAGAAAAAAGACCGCGTAGATGATGCTTTACACGCCACGCGCGCTGCCGTTCAGGAAGGCGTTGTTGTGGGGGGCGGTGTAGCTTTGATTCGGGCGATTGATGCCTTGGAATATGTCAAAACCGAAAATGAAGACCAAACTACTGGCGTGAATATTGTCCGAATTGCTTTGGAATCGCCGTTGCGAACAATCGTAGCCAATGCGGGAGGCGAAGGTTCGGTAGTCGTTCAGAAAGTACGTGAAGGAAGAGATGACTTCGGATACAATGCGCGCGAAGACAAATACGAAAATCTTATCAGCGCAGGCGTAATTGACCCTACAAAAGTTACTCGATTAGCCTTAGAAAATGCTGCTTCTATCGCTTCAATGCTCTTGACCACAGAATGTCTGGTCGTAGATGAGCCAGAAGAAGCTGGAGCTGGAATGCCTCCGATGCCGGGCGGTATGGGCGGAATGGGTGGCATGATGTAATCCCATTTTTCCAAAAAATATAGCCAAAACCTTCGTCAATTCAGTTTGGCGAAGGTTTTTTTTTGGGTGATACTTTTCCACATTTTTAAAATATTGAGGCTCTGACAAAAAGTAATTAGTGATTTGATTTTGATACAAAGAATTGGTTTTCAGGTGATTATGCTGCTTCAATACCGCTGAATTAGGAAATCTATTAAAAAAAAATTAGCAAAACTTTCTTTTGAATCATACATTTGTGATATAGTTCAGAATATAGAATTACCAAAAAAAGTGAAATACGACATTATTGTTATCGGCGGAGGTATCGTAGGCTTGGCAAGTGCCTTGAACTTGGCTGAAAAGTATCCTAATTTTACGATTTTATTGCTCGAAAAAGAAGCCCAATTAGCCCAGCACCAAACAGGAAATAATAGCGGGGTGATTCATTCGGGAATTTATTACAAACCTAACAGCCTGAAGGCACAAAATTGCATTCAGGGGTATCATTTGCTCGTTGATTTTTGTCAAAAACATAACGTGCCATTCGAGATTTGTGGTAAAATTATCGTTGCCACTGACCAAAAAGAATTGCCAGCCCTCAATCAAATCTTTGAACGAGGACAAGCAAATGGTTTGCAAAATATTCGTAAAATCGGAGCTGAACAAATGCGAGAATATGAACCTTATGTAACTGGTATTCAGGCGATTCACGTTCCACAAGCGGGCATTGTCGATTATCGGAAGGTGGCTCAAAAATATGCCGAATTGCTCCAAAAATATGGTGCTGAAATCCGAACCAATCAAAAGGTCATTCAAATCAAAACATCCGAAATTTATTCCGAAGTAATTACTGAAAATCAGACCTTTACCGCAAAACTAATCGTCAATTGTGCGGGACTTTATTCGGATAAAATTGCGAAATTAACCCAACCTGAATTAAATGTTAAAATCATTCCTTTCAGAGGAGAATATTACAAATTACGAAAAGAGCGTGAATCTTTAGTAAAAAACTTAATTTATCCTGTTCCAGATGCGAACTTCCCGTTTTTGGGCGTGCATTTTACGCGCATGGCACGTGGCGGAGTTGAGGCGGGACCCAATGCTGTTTTTGCTTTTCGCCGAGAGGGCTACAAGAAAACGGACTTTAATTTTGCCGAATTTTCGGAAGCCGTTACGTGGCGTGGTTTTCAAAAAGTAGCGTTAAAGTATTGGAAAACAGGACTTGGCGAATATTATCGCTCTTTTTCTAAGGCGGCTTTTACGAAGGCACTACAAAAGTTAGTTCCTGAAATCAAACAAAGCGATTTGGTTGAGGGTGGGGCCGGAATCCGAGCGCAGGCTTGCGATAAAAATGGCGGATTGATTGATGATTTCTTGATTTTGGAAGATATCGGCGTGATTAATGTTTGTAATGCGCCTTCGCCTGCCGCAACTTCCTCGCTGGCTATCGGAAAAACCATCGCTGAAAAAGTGGCGAATCGACTCTTAAATTAGTTTAAATAATAAATAAGCTGATTTAGGCATAACTTATTGATTTTCAGAAGAGTAT
>CAZNYR010000024.1:31276-42258 GCA_964577275.1 uncultured Cytophagales bacterium
TGCACTCATTGGTATATTATTTTAATGGTCAATACGGCTTTTCACTCAAAAATAATTACATTATATCAAAATCGGTATAAATACGCACTACGGTTTCTAAAAAATTATATCATGGCACGAATACTGACAGGGATTCAAAGTTCAGGCAGACCACATTTAGGCAATTTATTAGGAGCGATTTTACCCGCCATCAAATTATCGCAAAGCCCTGATAATGAATCACTTTTTTTTATTGCAGACTTGCATTCTTTGACGACCATCAAAGATGCCGAAACTCGAATCGACAATGTCAATGCCGTAGCAGCGGCGTGGCTGGCGTGCGGTTTTGATACGGATAAGAATATATTTTATCGACAATCTCGCATCCCCGAAGTTTGCGAATTAGCTTGGTACATGAATTGTTTTACGCCTTATCCGATGTTAGCCAATGCCCATTCTTTCAAAGATAAAGCCGATAAATTAGCCGATGTCAATGCAGGATTATTTACGTATCCCGTCTTGATGGCGTGTGATATTATTTTGTATGATGCTGATTATGTGCCAGTTGGCAAAGACCAAAAACAACATTTGGAAATGACACGGGATACCGCCACAGGATTTAATCACAAATACGGCGATACTTTTATCGTGCCAGAGGCGGTCATTGACGAAAATGTGATGACTGTTCCCGGTACAGACGGGCAAAAAATGAGTAAATCATATCATAATTACATTGACATTTTTTTGCCAAAAAATAAACTTAAAAAACAAGTCATGGGAATTATTACCGATTCCACGCCCTTAGAAGAACCCAAAAATCCAGATACTTGTCATGTCTTTCAGCTTTATAAATTAGTGGCTTCCCAGACACAAATACAAGCCTTGAGAGCAAACTATTTGGCAGGCAATTTTGGATACGGACACGCCAAAAAAGAACTCTTGGAATTGCTTTGGGTAAAATTTGAAAAAGAACGTCAATTATTTGATTTTTATATGAATAGCCCCAATGAGTTGGAACAAAAATTACAGGCTGGCGAAGAAAAAGCCCGAAAAATTGCCCGAAAAACACTACAAAAAGTACGAACAAAATTAGGATTTACTTCCTAAATTTTCGGAATTAAGATGGTTTAGCTTAGAATATTTAATAAAATTAAATGTAAATAATGTAAATGGAATTAATACAAAAATATTTCCCTGAAATCACGTCCGAACAAAAACAAAAATTTGAACGGATGCACGATTTTTATTTGGAATGGAATGCAAAAATTAACATAATTTCTCGAAAAGATACTGATAATTTTTATGAACGTCATGTACTACATTCCTTAGGAATTGCCAAAATCATTCAATTTTTGCCGCAAAGTAAGGTGTTGGATGTCGGCACGGGTGGCGGATTTCCCGGGATTCCTTTGGCGATTTTATTTCCTGAAGTGCAATTTCATTTGGTAGATTCGATTGCCAAAAAAATTAAGGTGGTTCAGGAAGCAACCATATTTTTGGAGCTAAAAAATATTACTTCCGAGCATATTCGGGCAGAAAAGGTACATCCCAAACATCAGTTTGATTTCATAACTTGTCGGGCAGTAACCGATATTTCTGCCTTTTATTTTTGGGTAAAAGAGGCAACGAAAAAGGAAAACCGACATAAAAATTTTGACAATGGCATTTTTGCGCTCAAAGGTGGCGACCTCAAAGCAGAATTTCAGAAATTGAACCGACACCATCGTTTTTTTGACCTTCAACAGCAATTTGAGGAAGATTTTTTTGAAACAAAAAAAGTAGTTTATATCAAAATTTAATAGCGATAACTCCCTGTTTATCAGTTTATTATCTTGCGTTTTGAAAGTGAAACTTCTGCCAAAAACAGCCCAAATAAAGTCAGACTTAAAAAATAAATGAGGTCGCCACTATCAATTACACCTCTGGACATACTCTCAAAGTGTGTTTGCATACTCAAATTTTGAAAAACCAGTCCGAAAAAACCACCTAAACCAATCAAAATGCTAAAAATGAAATTGAATAAAATACTGATAATCAATGAGATAAGAAAGGCAACAATTTGATTATTAGTAACACTGCTCGAAAAAATGCCGATGCTATTATAAACAGCACTCATCAATAATAGACCTAAGTAACCGCAAAATGTTGCGCCCCAGTCCAGATTTCCTAAGGTCGAAAGTGTAACGGCATAGGGAAAAGTACACGCTAAAGCCGTGATAATCAGGAACATCGCAGCTATAAATTTGCCCCAAACGACTTCTCGGTCAGTAACCGATTTGGTCAATAATAATTCAATCGTTCCCGTTTTGCGCTCTTCGGCAATCATACGCATCGTCAGGGCTGGAACGCACAAAAATAATGTCCAATAGGCGATAGAAAAAAAGCCTCGAAGCGTAGTTTGTCCCACAAAAAAAATATCGCTTCCGTAAAGCCACGTAAAAAATCCGTTAAAACTCAAAAATAGTATTAAAACAATGTATGCAATTAATGAATCAAAAAATGATTGTATTTCTCGTTTGGCAATAATGATTGTATTTTTCATGTGTATTAAGTTGCTTTTTTTTGTAAAAAAAATACTAAGGTACAAAAATACGTATTAAGTGGTTAAATCTCTGAAAATATCTTCCAATTTGGTTTCTAATGGCACGGATTCTGTCAAAACAAATTGATTTTTGACACACATCTCAAAAATTGCTCGTTTGGAAGAATCGCCATTTTGGCTATGTATCTCAAAGATATTTTGGGTTTCATCAAGTACTTTTACGACTCCGATTGAAGGCAATTTCTCCAATTCAAATTGTATTTTTTCAAGATTACTTTCTTCGATACGTACACGCAAAATTTCTTGTCCTTGTGCTTGTTTTCGGAGCGTTTCGGCAGTGCCATCGGCTACGATTTTGCCTTGTTTGATAATCAAAATTCTATCACAGATTGCCTCGACTTCTGGCAGAATATGCGTACTCAAAATGACGGTTTTTGTCTGTCCGATTCGCCGAATAAGTTTCCGAATTTCGATGATTTGGTTAGGATCGAGTCCTGTGGTTGGTTCATCGAGAATCAAAATTTCGGGGTCGTGAATCATTGCCTGTGCCAGCCCCACACGTTGCCGATAGCCTTTGGATAATTCGTTGATTTTTTTGTGTTTTTCCTTGTTTAGTCCGCAAGCCCGAATCATTTCTCGCATCCGCACTTCGGCATCAACACCCTGAATGCCTTGGAGTTGCGCACAAAATTTGAGGTAATCCATCACGGGCATATCCAGATATAACGGATTATGTTCGGGTAGATAACCGATGTACTTTTTGAGCGAATCGGCATGATTTCGGACAGATTTATCACCAATTTTGATGTCGCCACCGCCAATCGAAATATAATTGGTGATCATTTTCATGGTGGTCGTTTTGCCTGCTCCGTTAGGACCTAAGAAACCTAAAATTTCGCCCGTCTTGACCTCAAAAGAGATAGCATCAACCGCCTTTTGTGTGCCGTATTTCTTGGTAAGGTTTTCGATTTTGATATTCATAATTTGACCATCAACTCCCTGATTTACAATAAGATATAATTTGATATTTTGGATACGTTACAAGTTTAGTAAATGACCAACTGGTAGAAAATTTTTTAATATTTTTTAACGCTTTTTTTGTGATTTTCTGACAAATTTTTAGCGAAAAATATTGACCTCCGCAGTCGCACCTGACCGAATCGTAAAGTTTTTGATTACCGTATAATCACTGCCTTTAGCATTTTTGGCACGATAAACTAATTTGTAATTTCCGGGCTGAAAAGCGAATAATTTGTTGGCAGTACGCCCATTCCAATCCAACTGATGTACTAAAGTTTCTTTATCGTCCTTGAGTTGGTAAAAATGTGCAAAACCTTCATAAAAATCACGCACGTTTAATATGCCCGGTTCTGGAACTTCAAGCACTTTTTTTTGTCCATTTATGATGTCAATGCCCGTAAAATACGTGCGGGGAATTGTCGAGATTTCGAGGTCATATTTTCCGATAAGATAACGTTCTTCCGTTCCAACTTCCTGATTATGAAGGGTTTGAGTTGTTTTATGTTTTCGGATAATGGCATATAAATGATTGGCATATTCGACCGAAGCCCGCATTTTGAGTTCTAATTTTCCTGTTGGCGTTTTGACTTTAATGGTGTTATGTCGCCCGCCTATCAGCGTAATTCCTGACGTATAAACTGGTGGTATCGTACTGATTTTCAGGTCATAATTTATTAAAGCATCAATCGCCAAGGTATCTGGCAAGCCTTGTTTATTTTGATAATGTACTAAGTCGTAAATGGTCTGATTGGTCATGGCATTACGGAAAGTCATGTTCAAATTTGTTTCGGTTGGTTTATTCTTTTCGTCCAGCAAATCAACTGTAACTGTCGTTCGACCAATGCTTTGATGAATGACATCGCCCAAAATATTCCGAAAATCATCTCCATTTTTAGTGTCATACGGAGTGCCAATACATTCGAATGCCTTTTTGAACTCAAGTCCCACACCCAGCCCAACAATAAATGGTTTTAGAAAAATCCCTTTTTTTTGTAATCCCAGAGCAATAGCGCAAGGGTCGCCATCGCAGGATTCCAAACCATCAGTAATCAAAATAATGACATTCCGATAATTGCCCGAATTAGGAAAATCCTTTGTCGCTTGTTCTAAGGAATAGGCTATCGGGGTCGTGCCTTGTGGCTTGATTGCCAGTAACTTGCGGGCTAAAATGCTATGATTGTGTTTCTGAAAAGGCACTTCCAATTTGGAGTCCGTGCAGTTGCGAAATTTGTAGTGATATTGATGCCCATAAACGCGCAACGCAAATTCGACATTACCATTTATCTTCATCGAATCAATCAAATCGGTAAGTTTTTCTTTCGCAATTTGAATCCGTAAACTGCCATCCCACTCGGCATTCATGCTTCCTGAACCATCCAAAACAAATAAAACGCGTGTTTTTTCGGGCATGAGTTGTTGAGGTTTTTGGGCATACATCGAAAATTGACTACATAGAAGCAAAAAAAACAAATGTGCTATTTTCATAAATTACCTTGATTTTAAGTTTTTTTATCAAATAGGTTGGACTTTATTACGTTATTTCGGAAGATTAAATGGTAAAATATTTCATGGTATTAAGAAGAAGAATATAAAAAAAATTCGTGCCGTAACTTCTCATAAGTTAAGTCGTGGCACGAATCCATAGTTATCGTAAAAGATTGATAATCAATAAATTATTCACACTTTTTAGTAATCGGCACGCTGAATGAAATTTTCACCTCTGGATGCAAAATGCTGATTCCGTCCGTTCCTTTGTGTAGTTCCTCACACTTTTCGTTCAGTGCCTTGATGCCTTCACCACCTTGCCAATCATTGACGTTAATTTCGCCATTGGCTGTAATTTCGTCTTCGGAAACTTCATAGTTTAATTCGACCTCTTTCTGGATTTCATTCATATTAAAAGAAATGGTCATCTTGTCGTCCGTGATGCTTTTGACTTGTCCGAAAATGGCATCGCCTTTGATATTTCCAAAGAATTGGGCTTTGATTTTGCCGTCTCGCTCCTCGTTGTCGTATGTATTGATGTTATTCATATTGACCAATACTTCGAGATTTTCGAGTAATTTTTTGGGTTCATCAGCATATTCGACACTTGTTTTGACCGAAATGCTATCAAATTTGCCATTTACGCCTACTTTTTCAGTAAATTTATAGGCAACCCACGCCACACGGAGTTCATCGGCTTTGAGTGAATAGGTACATTTTTTCTCTGCAGGTGCGTCTGTGGTGCTTTGTTCGGTGGTATTTTCTTGCTGACCGCCACACGAAATTGCCAAGAAAAATATGCCTACAACCACAAATAGATTTAATTTTTTCATGGGAAATAAAAATAAATTTAGGTTTTAATACTCCTCAAAGATAGCTAAATCTGGCATTTTTTGGGAATGGATACAAAAATAATTTTGAATTGCTGATTTTTGTCCCAAATTTGTGCGAATACTTGCATTGCGAAGTATTGAAATAGAATAAAATGATATGTGATATTCATTTTTATCTATTTGATTATCAACAAGATATGTAACAAAATACGTAAGAAATCTGAGTATGGCAAAGATACTGATTGTAGGTCCTGCGCATCCATTGCGTGGCGGAATTTCGGCACTTAACGAACGGCTGGCACAGGCTTTTCTGACTGAAAATCACGAAGTTGAGATTCTTTCTTTTCGGTTACAATATCCTGAAATCTTATTTCCCGGCACATCGCAATATACCGATGATGCTGCACCTGAATCCCTGAAAATCACAACGAAATTAAATTCAGTGAATCCAATAAATTGGATTTTGGTAGGATTAGAATATCAAAAACAAAACTTTGATATTGTACTTTTCCGATATTGGTTGCCGTTCATGTCGCCTTGTTTAGGGACTGTCGCTCGCCTGATTGCTCGTAATAAGCGTTCCAAAATTATTGCCATTGCCGATAATATTATTCCGCACGAAAAACGCTTGGGCGATACGATTTTTACAAAATATTTTCTATCTGTTTGTCAGGGAATTATTGCCATGTCCAAATCGGTTTTGGATGATTTCAAAAAATTTGAACCACACAAACCCAATTTGTATTGTCCTCATCCTCTGTATGATACGTATGGAAAAATGATTTCTAAATTAGAAGCGCGAAAACATTTACGCCTGAATCCTGTGGGAAAATACATTTTGTTTTTCGGATTTATTCGCACCTACAAAGGGCTTGATATTTTGCTCGAAGCCTTAGCAGATGAACGCCTGAAACATCAAAATATTCACTTAATTATTGCGGGTGAATATTACGAAAATCACGAAAAATATGAAACGATTATCAAAAAATATCAGCTCGAAAATAGGATTATTCGTAGAATGCAGTTTATTTCTGCCGAAGAAGTCAAATATTATTTTGGAGCATCCGATTTGATTACGCAACCGTACAAAACGGCGACCCAAAGTGGGGTTTCGCAAATTGCGTATCATTTCGAAAAACCGATGTTGGTTACGGATGTGGGCGGTTTGGCGGAGTTGATTCCACATCAAAAAGTAGGGTATGTTGTTCCGCCCGAAAATCCAAAAGTGATTGCGGATGCGATTGCGGATTTTTATGAAAATGAACGAGAAACAGAGTTTGTCCGAAATACGAGCCTCGAAAAGCAAAAATACGGATGGAATAACATGACTCAAACGGTGTTTGAATTAATTAAAAAAATTGATAATCAGTAAGTTATAAAAAAAGTATGCGTACTATTTTACTTATTTTCGTGTTTTTTTGGGGGTATCAAAATTTGACGGCACAAACCTTAATCCCGAAAGTTCGGACGGGTTTACGTGTACTAAAAGACCAAAATTTTAAAGTTTTGGAGGGAAAACGTATCGGTTTACTTACAAATCCTACGGGGATTGACGAAAAATATAAATCGACAGTTGATATTTTATTTGAAGCCCCGAATGTCAAGTTGGTGGCTCTTTTTGCGCCCGAACATGGCATTCGAGGAAATATATCGGCAGGCAAAGACGTGCAAAGTTATGTTGATGAAGTAACTGGCTTACAGGTCTATTCGTTGTATGGAAAATACCGCAAACCTTCGGCTGAAATGCTCAAGAATGTAGATGCCATTGTCTATGATATTCAGGACATTGGCTCTCGTTCGTACACCTATATCAGTACGATGGGATTGCTCATGGAAGCCGCCGCAGAAACAGGCAAAGAGGTCATTATTTTAGACCGTCCGAATCCTTTGGGCGGCAAACGTGTGGAGGGTTATGTTACGGATGATAAGTTTATTTCGTTCATTAGTCAATATAAAATTCCGTATATTTATGGGCTTACTTGCGGTGAATTAGCCAAATTATTGAATCATGAAGGGATGCTTCGAGAGGGGGTGCGTTGCAAACTGACCATTGTACCGATGCGAGGCTGGACTCGTTCGATGACTTTTCAGGAAACGGGTTTGCCTTGGGTGCCGACCTCTCCACATATTCCGCACAAACATTCGTCATTTTATTATCCTGCATCAGGAATTTTGGGCGAAACACCCTCATTTTCAATCGGTGTGGGCTATACGTTGCCTTTTGAAACGTTTGCTGCCGAATGGATAAATCCGATAAAATTTGCCCAACGCCTGAATATGCTCAAATTGCACGGCGTGCATTTTCGTCCGATTTCTTACACGCCTTATTATGGGTCAAAAAAAGGGCAAGATGTGCATGGTGTGCAGGTGTGCATCACGGACTATGAACGTGCTAAACTATCTGAAATTCAGTTTTATGTCATGCAAGTCAATCACGAAATGTATCCCGATAAAAATCCGTTTATGAATTTAACTGCTGACCGTCTGGAGATGTTTGATAAGGCGTGCGGTTCGGATAAAATTCGTAAAATATTTAGCCGAAATTTCCAATTCAAAGACATCAAATGGGTTTGGTACGAGGGCGCACGCAAGTTCCAAAAATTATCCCAGCCGTATTATTTGTATCGTTAGATAAGGTTTATGACCTTAATTTAAATTTGAGTGTTGCCAACGAAGTATTTGCCGTGATTTCGGTACATTTTCCGTTTTTATATTTGTATTGATTTTTATTGCCGTTCGGCAGGCTTACTTCGTAAATCTGATTTCCGAGCGGTCGCAACGCACAATAAGTAGCAAATCGTTCGGAAAATACTTTCGTTTTATTGATAGGTTCTTCATAATACATAGAAAGTATGGTGTATTTGGCACGAGCCAGATGTATATTTTTCTTTTTGTCATTGATTTCGGCTTGATATTTTACCCCATCCCAATTAATTTTTGAATATTCCTGCACATTTCCGTTGGCGGTATTTTTAGTATCTGCCTTGCTGAAAAGTCCGTCAGTAAATGTGGTATTAAATAAATAGACCAAATCCACCTTGAATAATAGGCGGAACGAAACGTGCGTATCGGCTTTGATGCGGGTAATGCTTCCGTTTTGGATGCGGGTTGTTTTTATTGTGCCAATGGATGTATTTTCGTTTCGATAAATATCGTAATGATAGACTTGGGCGTGAGTTTCGAGCAGAAAAAAGCTAAAAATCAGGAAAAAAACGAGTTGCTTTGCCATATTATTATTCAGTTTTTGAGTATGCTATTTGTATTGTAGATACCTTCAAGGACAAAGTACCCTTACGAATTGGGATTATTTTATTTTAACTTATTGAATATCAAGTTATTGTATTCCATAAATTAAAAGGTTTATATGAATTAGAATCGAATAATCTGACAAATTATAAAATCCACACCACAAAACCAAACCGTTATTTTTTGCGATTTTTTTAGAGCATTTCCTTCGATTACAAAGAAAAAAGCCGTCATTACTTTTCAAAAGTGATGACGGTTAAAATATTGATAATGAATAACTTATACAAAAAAAGGAGCATAAATGGATGTATAGTTTTATACATTTACCGATAATTTTGTAGGAATAATTCTAATTTATCCATCGCCACTTTGAGCATCTCGACTGATGGCAAAAAGACAATGCGAAAATGGTCAGGGGTATGCCAATGAAAGCCTGTTCCTTTGACCACCAGCACTTTTTGTTCTCGTAATAAATCCAGGACAAATTTTTCATCATCCTGAATATCATAGAGTTTGGTGTCGATTTTGGGAAATAAATAGAATGCTCCTTTGGGTTTGACACAAGTAATTCCTTCCATATTCATGAGTCGCTGATGGCAATAATCGCGCTGTTTTCGGAGTCTGCCTTGCGGTAAGACGAGTTCATGAATACTTTGATAGCCTCCCAGCGCAGTCTGAATGGCAAATTGTGCGGGGACATTACTGCATAACCGCATGCTACTCAATAAGTTAAGCCCTTGTGCGTAGGATTTGGCAGCGGCTTTATTGCCGCTCAAAATCAGCCATCCCGCCCGAAATCCTGCGGCTCGATAGACCTTTGATAATCCGCCAAACGTAACAAATAAGATGTCATCAGAAAAAGAAGCTGTGGCAAAATGAGCGGTATCATCATATGTAATTTTATCATAAATTTCGTCTGAAAATACAATTAATTCGTGTTTTTCTGCTAAAGCGACAAATCGTTGCAAAAACTCGGAATCATAAACCGCTCCCGTAGGATTATTTGGATTAATAATGACGATGCCTTTAGTTTGGTGATTAATTTTCTGTTCGATGTCCGCCAAATCAGGATACCAGTCTGCTTGCTCATCGCAGATATAATGCACCGCTTTTCCGCCTGCCAGATTGACCGCTGAAGTCCACAATGGATAATCTGGTGCAGGGACTAAAATTTCGTCGCCCTCATTCAAAAGCCCTTGCATTGCCATGACAATCAGGTCGCTTACACCATTTCCGATGTAAATATCTTCAATTTCGACATTTCGGATAGCTTTACTCTGAGAATATTGCATGATGGCTTTTCGGGCGGCAAATAATCCTTTTGATTCGCAATAGCCTTGGGCTTTTCGGAGATTCAAAATAACATCTTGGATAATCTCATCAGGAGCATCAAACCCAAAGGGTGCAGGATTCCCAATGTTCAGGCGATTAATGCGATATCCTTGTTTTTCAAGGCGTTGCGATTCTTCATACACCTTGCCTCGAATGTCATATTCGACATTCGCTAACTTATTGCTGCTCAGTATCATTTTACATTTTTTTCTCATACGATATGCCGATTTTAAATGCGTTGGCATTTTTACGAAAAAAATTAATTGAAAGCCGAAAGGTACGGCATTTTTTTGAGTAAAATATGATTCCGATAACCGTTTTTGAAATGGCAAAATCTAATTTAATAGGGATTATCATGATAATTAGGTGGACAATTTGACTTTTGGAGTGATTTCAAAAAACGCTGATTCTCAATCACTCAAATATTTGAAACGATTGAGTAATTCGGACTCACTAATATAAACGTCATTGTGAGTTTAAATTATAACATATAACCATTTGATAATGATTGAGTTATGATGGGGTTAATTTTTTTTTGTGTAGAA
>CAZNYR010000025.1:0-20773 GCA_964577275.1 uncultured Cytophagales bacterium
GTTTTTTGGTTAGGATTATTACTTAACATAAGGAAATAGGGAAACAAAAAAGACCATATTTTTGCCCCAATTTACGACTTTTTGGCAATTTATACTACTTTTTTAGCCTGTTTTTCGCACTTATTCTATTGATAATCAATCAGATAAAGACTTTTTCAGGGACGACTAATTATAACAATGGACTTTTTTAAATAGGAACTTGTTTACTAAGTCTGTTTAATTTTTTTATCAACTCTGAGAATAAATCGACAAAGCATACCTAAAATATTCATGGAGAGCCAGTTTTGTTACAACCATAAACTTAATCTTTTTTGAGTATTTTTTATTTAAACACATTTAGTAAACAAGTTCTTCATAAATATTAGGTTATTTTTCCAAAAGCCAATGTAAGGCTTTTTGTTCATCTTCAAAAAACAACGCCACGAAGCCCGCGTCTGTTTTGTCGTCCATCGTCTGTTCGACAGAAAGTTGAGCAAAAAAATCAGGACTGGTCATAATTGCCATTCGCCGTAATCCTGCTTCGATATTTTTGGGAAAGATTTCGGTATTAATCCAATCCTGAATTTTTGGGGAAATCGTAAATAAAAACTGCCGAGTATCCACATAAATCCGTTCACAATTCAGGCTTTGAACAGCATCCGCATACGTCAAAACGGCGTTTCGGTAGTCTTTGTCCTCCATCGTTTCGGTGGCGGGCTTCCAAGTGAGTTTCAGATATGAGTTCACCACTTGCTCAATTAACATCAAGTCATTTTCAAAGTACGTTTCCATCAGTTTTGTTCCAAGTTTAGGTGTATATAATATGTTAAATATGTAATAAGTGCATTAAAATAGTACAAATTTCAACAGTAATCATAATGTATTCTTTAGAACTGGCAAAAATATAGTTTTGTTTAATGTAAAATCTTAAATTTTAAACAAAAAATTTTTCAAGTTTGATGAATAGTTTAATCTTGATATATTATTCTGATAATCAGTGAGATAAAAAATTATTTTGTGTTTATTTTCTGGGCAATAACCACATAACGAGTCGAAGGACAAGTATCTGCATTTTGGGTAATGCGTTCCAAAGAAACAGCATCAAAAATCTGAACTTTTCCAAAACTGCGCTCAAAATACTGCCTTACACGCCCCAGAGAAGGCAAAAATCTATCGTATGTGCCTTCGTTTGTGATGTACATTTTGTCATCTTGGTAATTAAAATTGATAATTTGACTGCGTTGGTACATCCCGTTTTCTTTTTCGATAAGTTTGGGCGTGCGAAGCGATACAATTTTTCTGTTCTTGGAAAAAATGACATGGGGATACGAACGAATATGGTCTGGCGTGATAAAATCGCCGACAAAATAACCGTTTGGCATGGTAATTTTGGCGGTCTGTTCGATGACATTTTCCAAAAATTGATGGTTAAGATATTGAAATACATTCAAACCACTATACACCATGTCCCACATTCGGATAGTGGGGTCAAGCGTTAGGGCATCACCAACTTCCGCCCGAATGCGCCCAGATGCCACCCGAATCATGGCTTCCGAAAGGTCAATTCCGTAGAGATTTTCATACTTAACCCCTAGATTATCAAGCATATAACGTTCTATTAATCCCGTTCCGCATCCGATAGATAAGATTTGGGTTTGCGGTAAATTTATCGTATAATTTTTCGCAAAAAAATGCAAATAATTCGCCATAAATTCATGCAAAGCCGTTTCGCCGATGAGCGCATCATAAAGCCGTGCGTAATGATAAAAATTATCATATTGGATAGTATTTTCTTCCCGAATTTCTGCCTGTAATTTTGCGCCCTCGGCGAGTTCGTGATTCAATAAATTCCAAAATACCGAATTGGTTTGATGTCCATTTTGGTTAATATTTTTTTCCAAATCATGCCAAAAATATTCTCCTCTTCGAGGGTCAAAAAGGTCAAATATGAGTTTGTTATTATTTTTGTTGGCGCAATGAATTCCTGCTTTTTGGGCTTTTCGCAATCTCCGAATGGTTTCTACTGTATTTCGTAGCCATGTCATAAAGTCGGGTTGTAATCCGGGTTCTCGGCGTGCAATCTGGGATTCTGGCAGAGCAAAAAATGCGCCACTATTTCCTCGTTGTATGGTGTTTTCATCAAAATCCATGATGCGCTCCTCCGCCGTTACGTTTGCGGTGGGGTAAGTTGTTCCGTAAATATGCAAACTGGCGCACCGATTCGGGCTGGCATTTCCCATCTGGTGGATTAATTCAGGACTAATCGCCACCACTTGTCCTGTTTTCATTTGGGTACGCGATAAAGTTCTGATTTGATGGTCTTGTTCCTGAAAAATAGCATGTTCTGCATTCCCAAAAACCTGCACTGCGCCCCATTGCGCCTTGCCGTGGTCGTGGATAGCAGAAAAATCGCCGGGCAACCACGACATAACCATAATACTAAAATATCCCCCATCGTACACTTGTTTTCTGCCATAACTATCTAAGGGCGAATGCTCATAATCTAACCATGCGGTCAAATCTTGGGCTTGAACGTGGGCATATTTCAGAATTTTACGAACTTTGGCGGGCGTTAATGTTTGTTCCGATTCGATGCCATGAATAATTTGCTGAATCGAAACAGGCAATTCGGAAATCTTGATTTGTGAATGACTCATGATTATCGTCTATTGAGTAATGCGTACTAAAATTTCATATCTTTCTGATTATCAACAAGATACATGAAATTTTATGCTAAGTCAGCATTCCCAAATTTACTAAAAAAATGGTCATATTGTGAACGATGTGAAATATTTTTCTGGTTGGGTTCTCACAAAAAAAAACATCAAATAGCTAGATGTGTTGTTTGATATTTTTTTTGGTGTTTTTTTGAAAAAAAGACAAAAACCTTACAATTCGATGCCGATAACCGTAATGTCATCTCGTTGCTCTTCTTCGCCCTGATGTTTTTGAAGTTCAATTTCTATGATGGTACGCTGCTCGTCCATAGGTTTTCCCTGAAGTTGGTCTAACATTTTGGTAAATCGGACAGTACCAAATTTGCGCCGATTTGTATTATTTTGGTCGATATAACCATCCGTAGTCAAATATAGGGTATTTCCTTTCTTGAGTTGGCACGAAATCCCGACGAAGGTTTTACTTCGATCTTTGTAATTCCCACCAATGGCTTTATTACTTCCTTTAATCTCCTGAATTTCAGTGCCATCGTGATAAAATAAGGGGCGTTTTGCTCCCGCAAAAACGACTTTAATATCCTCGTTTTGGTCTTCTGGATATGTAATTTTGCACAAACAAACATCCATTCCGTCATCATTCGTGCCACTTTTTTGGTCAAGTCGTTCAAAAATACGTTGATGTAAGGTTTCCAGAATTTGAGGCGGATGTGTGATGCCTAAGCCTACGGTTTCATCCAAAATATCATTCCCCAACATCGACATAAACGCCCCTGGCACGCCGTGTCCTGTACAATCTACGGCGGCTACATACGTGGTGCGGTCATGGACATGAACCCAATAAAAATCCCCAGATACAATGTCTTTGGGCAAAAATAATACAAAATTACTTGTAAAAGCCTCAAAATCATGCACGTTCGGAAGTACTGCCTGCTGAATCGTTTGGGCATATCGGATACTATCGGTAATGTGTTTATTCTTCTCCTGAATAATTTGGTTCGCATTTTTCAGACTACCATATACATCCGAATTATAGACGGCAATCGAAACGTAGTTGGCTAACGTCTGGAGCATATCCAAGTGATACTTTTCGTAGGCATTTGCCTGCTGGCTTTGGACATTAATTAACCCCATGACTTTGCCTTTGATAGCCAAAGGAATGCAAATAATGGCACTGGGCATTCGGTTGCTGTATTCCTCCAGATTCTTCAGATACCGCTCATACTCCAGCCGCATATCGTTCATAAAAACATAGCGATAATTTCGTACCACCCATCCTGCCAATCGCTCGCCTTTGGTCGAAACCACAACATTGGCTATTTCCTGTCCATTATCCACATAATACTGATACTCAATCTGTTGTTTGGTTTCATTGTACTTGCCGATACCAAATCTATCGGCAGGCATCAAGGCTTTGACATCTTGATACACAATTCGCATGATTTCTTGCATATCGAGCGTGGCGGTTACTTTCTGCCCAATTTTACTGATCACTCCCATATTGACATAGGAGCGTTCAATACGTTCTTTTTGTGTATAAATTTCCTCTTTTTGACTGTGTAATTCCTCATTTTTTTGCAAAATTTCTTCTCGCTGTTCCTGCAATTCCATATTTTTTTCTTGTAATTCGAGGGCTTGCGCCTTAATCTTGCGATGCGCTTTCTGCTTGAAATAAAAACTAATCGCAACCAACAAAAAGATAACCCCAAACAAGGCAATAAAAATATTGTAATACTGCTTAATTTTCTGCTCATCTTGCAGGATTCGCTTATTTTTTTCCTCTAATTCCCGCGCAGTTTCCAGTTCCTTTTCAAGCATGGCTTGTTTTTGAGCTTGCTGAGCTTCTTTTTGTCGGGCTTGCAAATCCTTGAGGTCTTGGTCTTGCTTCATGGTGGCGATGTGCTGCTCCTGAAGCTGGGCTTTGAGCCGTTGTTTGAGCAAGGAACTTTCTTTTTCGGATTTTTCTTTTTCGAGTTTCTGACGTGCTAATTCGGCTTCTTGCAAGGCTTGGTCTTGTTCGAGCAATTTCACTTTTTGCTCTTTTCGTTCGTTTTCAGCCTTGAGGCGTTCGGCTTCGATTTCGGCTTTTTCTTTATCGGCAATCGTTTTTTTGACCTCTTCCTCCATTACATCAGCTTTTTTGCTCTTTTGAACCTGCAATTTGAGGCGCGAAATCTCTTCTTTATTGATTTCCAACTGTAATTCCTGATATTTTCGATAATAGTCGTATGCCTTTTTGGTTTTATAAGTCAATTCATAAATCTTGGTCAATCGCTGATAACTTTTGAGCAGAACTCTTCGCACGCCTTTTTTTTCTGCCAACCTCACAGCCCGAAGCGTATATTCTTCGGCTTGTTTGAAGTTGCGTTGCTCCATATAAATACTCGAAATATAGTTACAGGTCGAAGCAACACCCTCCACATCGCCTTCAGATTCCACGATACGGAGTGCCTCCTCGTAGGATTCCAATGCCGTCATCGTATTGCCTAACGAATGCTCTATCACGCCTATATTCCTCAAAATCACTACGTTACTACTTTCGGGTTTGCCTAATTCTCGATTTTTGGCGAGTGCCTCACGGAAAAATCGTAAGGCTGGTTTATAGCTTTTCATCTTTTGATACGAATATCCAATGTCATTCAGATAATTCGCCACACCCTCCTGGTCATTGCTGGCTTTTTTGATTTCCAGAATTTCCATATTTCGTAATAATGCCTGCTGATGTAGCCCCATTAATTCGTAAATATTCGCCACACTTCGGAGCGTAATGACCATCGAACTTTCCTGCTCAGTTTCCCGAAAAACCTTCAACATCCGCTCGTGATATTCCAAAGATTTTTCGTAATTCTGCATATTAAGATGAATAAAAGCAATATAACGAATCAAATCCATGTTTTCCACATCGGTCTGATGCGCCAACATCGTATGGGCTTTTTCAAAATATTCTAAGGCTTTTTTGGGCGTGTTCCATGTCCGATAAAGCAAGCCAATTTCAATGTAAATATTTGCTACATCTTGCTTACGGTCAAGGGATTGTGCTTTTTCGAGGGCTTCAAAATAATGGCGTGTAGCTTGGTCGTATTTCTTTTCGAGTTTGTGGGCTTTTGCCAGATACAATAATCCTTGTATTTCGCCCTCGGCATATTCGATTTCGCGCGAAATCTTAATGGCTTGTCGGCTATAATCCATCACAGCGGCAATGTCATTTTTTGCAATCGCCTCTTGCGCCAATTCATTCAGTGCCTCCACTTTCGTCATCAGCGTATCATTAGGCGTTCCCTGAAAAGGCGCAAACTCCGCTTCCGAAGCCAACGCACTCCCCCAAGATGTGCCCAAAGCCAAGAAAAACCATATCAAGTAGTGTCTAATTCGTTCGTTTTTCATTTTCTGAATGCCTGCAAAAAGTGTGTTTACCAAATGCCTAATTTCATCTATTGGGGCTTATGTTTTAAGTGGTTATCATCTCGGTTTTGTTTGCGTAATAGAAACTAAACATAAACTATGCCTCATTTGACTAACCCTTTGTTTTTGAAGAAAGTTCTCTTTTTAATAAATTGATTATTAGTTAGTTATGTTTTATTTTTGTCTTGTTAAAAAAATTGAACCCCCAAATTACTTGACCAAAACGTAGCACGAATTTATCTCCAAATCTCTCTGATTTTATACCACCAAATCCTCATCAAAGGGTTTTAATTTCCTAAAATTATACCTGATTTTGTTGTCAATTCATGGGATAATCTTTATAATACGAAAATACAAACACATCCAATTCTAAATATAGATAAATTTATATAAAATCCTGACTTCGATTCCTATTTTATCAAAATTACAAAAAATAAATACTTCCTAAAACTCATGCAAATAATTGATTATCAATAAGATAGTTTCTTGTTGGATACCTGAAATTACAAAAAATTTAGCCTGCATATTTGAGTGCATCCTCTTTCTGTCGTTGATAATGTGCCATCGCAAATTTGATTTTCAGGTACGAAAATTTACCATCAAAATACTCGTAAATTTCCGTTTGTTTATCCGTTTTTCCTGTTCGCATAAATTCCAAAATCGTATGTAATTCATGCTCATAAATATACCGATACATCTCAATTTCATATCCATTTTGATATAAATATGCCAAGTGAGATTCTATCGAATTTTCGCCCAATTCTCGTGCCTTAGCGATTTCCGAAATTTCAAGTCCTTTTTTGTACAATTCATAGGTTAGCAAATACGTGCCACCTTTGATTTTGAAACCTTGTTTAACCTTTTCTATCGTAAATTGTTGAACCGCCTCCAAAAATGCTTTTCCGTATAATTGGAACTTACGCTCACCGATGCCTTGCGTGCTTTTGAATGCCCGAATCGTTACGGGTTTGTCCTTAGAAATCGTCTGTAAAACGGAATCCTGAAAAATCTGGTCGGGCGGTAAATTATAACGTTCCGAAAGGTTTTTTCGTAAAATTTTCAGGACTTTAAATAACTCATTATGAAGGACTTGGCTCTTTGTTTGTGGCTTTTCTGTGCTTGCCGCCAAGCGTTCTCGACTATGCGACAGGCTCACAAGCTGTACTTGGTGTTGTCCGAATAAAACAGACTTACTTTTTTCGGTTATTTTTAGGGCATTATTTTCGTCATAAGCTACTTCCAAAAGCCCCAAACTAAAGAGCTGCGAAAGACATTCCTGCCATGCCTGCACGCTCATATCTGCTCCTGCGCCATACGTTTTGATGTGCTGAAATCCATGTGCATAAATTTCTTTTCGCTTGCTTCCACGCAACACATCAATCAACATTCCGACCCCAATTTTTTCGCCCGTCCGCACCACCGCCGAGAGGGCTTTTTGTGCCAATATTGTCCCGTCAAAAAACGTAGGCGGATTCCGACAAATATCACAATTTCCGCAGTGATGTTCCTGATTTTCACCAAAATAACTTAATAATGTTTTTCGCCGACAGATGACCGATTCGGCATATTGTTTCATGCGCTCAAGTTTGGCAATTTGTAGCGCAGCCTGTCCGCTTTCTTCGGCAAAATTTCGCAAGCGCCTGATGTCCTGATAGCCATAAAAAAGGAGCGTATCACTCTTGAGTCCGTCCCGTCCTGCTCGTCCGATTTCTTGATAATAGGCTTCGATATTTTTAGGCAAATTATGATGAATAACCCATCGAATATTTGACTTGTCAATGCCCATTCCAAACGCCACCGTAGCGCACATAATTTGGATATTATCTTTCAAAAACTGGCGTTGCGTAGCCGCACGGTCAGAAGCCATCATGCCAGCATGATAATGGTCTGCACGGAAGCCTAATTGTTGTAATTTGTGCGTAATATTTTCAGTTTCTCTTCGGCTCAAACAATAGATAATTCCCGATGTATCGGGGCGTTTTCGGATAAACGATTCGATGATTTGGAGTCGATTTTGAGCGGGCAAAACCGTCAAACTCAAGTTTGGGCGGTCAAAAGAAGCTACAAAAATTTTAGGATTATTTAAATGTAATTGCTGAACTATATCATTGCGTGTGGTCTTATCAGCCGTTGCCGTAAGTGCAATAATTGGCACATTCGGAAATTGTTTTTTGATATGTAATTCCGTATATTCTGGACGGAAATCATGTCCCCAAGTCGAGATACAATGCGCCTCATCAATCGCAAAAAGCGAAATCGGAAAGCGTTTCAAATATGCCATAAAACCCCGACTGACAAGTTTTTCGGGCGAAACATATAACAATTTAATCTTGCCTGTTCGCAATGCGCCATCCACCGCCAGCAGTTCCGACCGACTTTGCGAACTATTCATAAATCCCGCTCCGATGCCGTTGGCTTTCAGTCCTTCTACTTGGTCTTGCATCAAGGCTATCAGAGGCGAAACCACCACCGCAAAACCCTGCGAAATCACGGCGGGAATTTGGTAACATACTGATTTTCCGCCACCTGTGGGCATCAAAACTACCGCATCCGAACCCGAAAGTACCGAAGATATAATTTCCTCCTGCATGGGGCGGAACGAAGTATAGCCATAATAATGTGTCAAGGCTTTGCGAGCGACCTCTATATTCATGGATAAATTAGTTGTTTTCGATGCTCCAAAAATACTAAAAAACCCCTGATTTAAAAATCCGCCGCTCATTTTGGGAACTTCCCGAAACTACTAAAACCGCTCGATTTTGATTTTCAGGCTTCCACTAATCGCATACGTATCGCTCGGAAAATCCACATTACTGACACGCCCCCGAAATGTCCCTGTCAAAATGTCTTGGGTCGTATCGGTTATCGTCAGCGTAACGGCACCATCTTTGCCTTCCAGTTGTGCGCCGTTTTGAAAATAAACCGTAACAGACACATTATCAGACACTATGGGGGTATCTGCATCCAACTCAAAAGGCGAAATCCGAATGACCACATTATTGAAGGATTCGCTATATTCTCGGCGAATAATTGACAAAAAACGTGCTTTTTCGGCATATCCGTTATCATCTTCGGGGAATTTTCCCGTGGCACCATATTGATAAAGTGTCCCATCCAAATTTACCCAAACCTCGCCCAAAGGCGCACGTTGCTCCTGCTGAACAAAATCACCGCAACTCACACATAAAATTAAAACCGCAATACTTGATAAGATTCTGATAATCATATTTTTATCGTTTAATTTTTTCTTTTTTTTAACGTAAACCTTAAAATGTTTGTTCAGGCAAATCGTTCGTAAAAAATGACTTATGATTTACCCAATAGGTTGCTTATTTGCCAAGCACTTATTCCGCTCGATTCCGTTGATGCTTTCAAATTTCTCTTTCAAATTCGAGGATATTTTCCGAAAAAAATTGATACTTTTAGATTCAAAATTTAATCAAATATGCGTTCCGATTTTTTATTTTTTTTCATAAAAACAAAAAAAACTTACATTCATAAAAACCCAAAACTATGTACCAATTTCTATTATTAGGATTATTTTTTCTTGGATTTATCCAACAAATTTATGCGCAAAAAATACGTTCAGAACAGCTTTTGGTAAATTATACGCAGTTGCCTTTAAAACCTCTGCCCGAAAATATTAAGACTTATTACACCGAAATTAAATCGTCTTTTTTATCGCCTCAACAAACGGAATCTTATCGCACAAGATACTTAAAATTAGAGGGTTACGAAGAAGTTTCACGGGATGAGGACTTGACTATCTCCGTTGATTTTGACCGCATGGTAGTTTCCAGCGAAGATATTGTCAGTACATGGAATCCCAAACGTCCCGATGAACCACGTTATTTTTATTACAAAATCTCCTATACGTTGCCCAGTCAATTTGCTGTCATCACGCGCGATGGCAAGGAAATTTATTATGACGAGGGCGGATGCGGTCAGGTTTATTTTTATGAATTTGGACGCAATGCACAATTCAAAGAAGAAAAAGAATTGCATCAAGCCTACGAAAAAAAACGTACCGAACTCTCTGAACGTGAGGAAGATAACGCCATTCAAAATATCTTACGAAGCATCAATACTTTGATAGCTGATGAAATTGCTTTTACCAAAAAATCGACAAAATTTCATGTCGCCATCGTCAAAGGCAAATACAATTATTCGGATTTGGAGGATGCCTTAGGATATATGGAAGAGGGTTTTGGCGTAATTTCACGAAAAGAAGAAGCCCAAAAAGCCAATGCGTATTTTGAAAAAGCGATTCAAATTTGGCAAAAAGCACTTCAAGAATCCAATCTGAATGATAAAAAAGCCCGCATTAACGCCCAGATTTCCAGTCGGTTATATTATAATTGTGCCTTAGCGTATTTGTGGATGACTGATTTTAAGAATGCCATGCACTATGCCGAATTATCCGAACAGAACAAAGTAGGTTTTTCGTTTCGTGGCGTATGGAATGTGCCAATAAAATCAATGATTCGGGACAAAAAACGAAGGTTTGAAGCCAATCAATAACGCCACAACATGGACGTATTACGCATCGAAAATATTTCTAAAACCTACGAAAATCAGTCTGTTCCTGCAATAAAAGCGGTTTCTTTTGAGGTCAAAAAAGGAGAATTTTTCTCGATTGTAGGCGAAAGTGGTTCGGGAAAAACAACACTTCTGAACATGATTGCGGGACTCAAAACGATTGATTCGGGTGCTATTTTTTTAGAAAATCAAAAAATTAACAATTTTTCGCTCAATTTGGTCAAAGGACATCCCAAAATTAAACCTGTTTTTCAGGATTATAATTTATTACCTTACCATAAAATTCGTGAAAATATTGCGTATCCGTTACGTAGCTATACGGCTGATTATCAACAACATCGCATCGAAGAATTGCTCAAATTATGTCGTCTGGAAATGCTCGCCGACAAAATTCCCAGCGAACTTTCTGGCGGTGAGCAACAGCGTACTGCTTTGGCGATGGCTCTGGCACAAAACCCAACTTTGATAACTGCCGATGAGCCGTTTAGCAATTTGGATGGCTTATTAAAACAGCGGTTTCGGGCTGAATTTCAGCGCATTATACAAGAGGCGGGCGTAACGATTATCTTTGTTACGCATGATGTGCGGGATGCGCTATCGCTTTCTGACCGAATTGCAGTCATGCAAAAAGGACAAATCATACAAATTGGAACACCTCAAATGATTTATCAACATCCTGTGAATGAATATGTTGCCCAACTTTTTGGCGAAATGAATTGGATTCCTAAAGCTGTTTTTGAAACGTATTTTCAACAAAAAACACCGCATCAGACCGCATGGATTCGTCCTGAAAAGTTCCAATTTTGTCCTGCCGAAAATGCAATTTTTAGCGGAAAAATTATTTCTCGAACGTATTTTGGGAACTATTATTTGTATAAAATTCAAAATACTTACATCGAACTGACGATACAAAGTTTAGAAAATAAAAATATCGGAGAAGAAATAGGCATCAAACTGACAAAAAGATATTAGGTCGGCTGTGGGGGGACATCACCAACGGCAAAAACGCAACGTTTTATTATTCGATATTTTTCAGTTTATCAATTTCTTGGGTTAAAGAATCGATTTCCTTCAAATAATAGTTTGCCTCTTCGGAATTTCCGAGATTGACAAGCGTTTTATAGGTCCCTTTGGCTGTTTTTTGGCGGACTTCCAAAATCTGAATGACTTTTCTGCGGGCATCATCTTGGTATTTGTGCGCTTGTTTTCGTTTGTTGTAGGCATAGATTCCGACCACGACCGTGAGTCCGACCGTTATCATCGCCACCATCAAGGCGCGCCATGTATAACGCAGTCGTTTTGCCAGCACTTCGGCGATGCGACGTTCTTTGGCTTCGGTAGCTTCGATGGCGTGTTGCGTATCCTGAATGAATGTTTTTTGCAAGGGCGTTGGTGGCGGTATCTTATTGGTTTTCAGGGCATTATCAAACCATATTTGGGCATTTTCGTAAGCGGTTTTATTTAATAAAAAATCAGGAATGCGATTATTTTCGTCCCATTCCATGGCTCTTTGCTGTAAAATGGTGTGCTGTTGAGAATGCTCACGGTCTAAATCTAAGGCTTGAATTAATTTATGAAATCCAATGTCAAAAGGTTCATTTTGAAAATCAATCCAGTTGATTTTTCGTAAGGCTTCGGGCATGGTTTCGGGAGCTGTTTTTCGACAAAGAATCGTAATAAATCGTTTGTTAAGACTCTGAGCGTAAGCTACTTCGCGTTCGCAATATTCGGAGGTTACCGAATCGGGTGAGATAATAAATACCACATTATTTGATGAACTGATGCCTTTATAAATTTCCTTTTCAAAGTCCACGCCCGTGCTAATACTTTCTTGGTCAAACCATGTAGTTTTGTCGGCTTCCTGAAGTTTGAGGTTGAGATTTCGGGCAAAATCACCGTCCTTTCTGGAATACGAAATAAACACTTCAGTACCCAGATTTCCTTTGGCACTTTCGCTTGCCAAAATAAATTCGTGATGCAAATCGGTAGGCGGATAATCTTTCCGATTGCGATTGAGCCGAAGCCATGTCGCCGAATTTTCCAGATTGTGTCCCCGTAACAAAAAGGTGATGTTTTGCGCTTCTGCTTTCCACTTTAATGCTCTGGCTAACAGGACTTTATGCTCTTCAAAATAATTTTTATCGTCCCGAAGGATATTCAAAATATCATCAATATCATGGTGATAGTCGTCCTGTTTTTTGTTATCAGTAAAATCTACGTATTGCAAATGTCGGAGCGCATCAGGAATCTGCTCGCTTGCCGTAGGATAAATCAGCAACGGCACAATGCGTTTATTGTATTTCAGGGCGTGCGCCAATTCCTTCAAACAATACTCGGATTGCACCGAATTTGGCGAGATAAAAAAGAAAAAATTGCTTGCCTGCTCGATGCCTTCATCAATGGATTGTGCAAAATCATTGCCCTTCTGAATGTCGTGGTCGTGTGTCCATGTCGTGATGATATATCGAGATAACGACCTGATAACCATATCTCTAATTGATTTATCCTCCGAATCATAACAGATAAAAACATCGGTCATGCGGTTTTCGGCATTTTTGCGGGCATCACAAATGAAATTGCACTGCAATTCGTTGGGCAAACAAGGCGGCTGTTTGGGCGGGATAAATTCGGTCAAGAGCCAATATTCCATCGTTTTGCGCTCCTTTCCGACAGGCAAAAAGTTGGTCGATGCCTGATTTTGTTGCCATGCCAGGGCTTTTGCCAATATTTGCGTGTGTTGATGCACATACTCTTTTTGTTTTTCGATTAATCGAATCAAATTTTCGACTACCGAATCCATATCATCAACCGAAATACCAAATTGCGGAAACTCAAACGTTTGCAAATAATCAATGCGCTCGTGTTTATGCCAATAATTTTCGTATTCGGCTTGCCATACAAACAAATCGTTGATGTCCGTTTCGGTCAGAGTTTCACGGGCATAAAGCCAGTCGGTGCGTCCGAGCAGTTGTAATGTCCGATGCAACACATCCGATGTCGTTCTGATATGCTGGTCTGGCATCTGGTGCTGTTCGTAAAATCCTGTGAGTACCGCTTGGTCGCCTTCGGAAAGTGGCTGGGCTTCCGTATTGAAGATAACCATCTGATTAACAGGGATTATGCGTTTCCCTAACCAACGGGCGTATTCTATTTCTATCAGACAATAAGGCGAAGTCATGCAACGAGGAGCCATCACATACACGAAATTATGTGCATCTTCGATTCCGTTAGAAATCCGTAGCGCATAGTCGTCTCCGTCTGGAATATTGACCTTATCAAACCAAACTCCATAACCTAACAGCTTGATTTTCTGGTGCATTCGCCCCACAAACCCCAAACTTTCGCGTCTTCCGTAGGAAATAAAAATATCTTTCATAATCGATGCTCCACAAGATGAATATAATTTCGATACATCATAACCAAATACGCACGCTGCTCAATGCTTATGCCTTGATAAATTGTACCGCTGTCCAGTCTTTTTTCGTTTTATGGCTCTCGTATTGGAGTTGATGTTGTGCTGCTTTTTCTTTGATTTTGGGCAAATCTTTAAGATAAAATCCACTCAAAAACAAATATCCTTTGGGTTGTAATAATTGTGTGTATTTCGGAATTTCATCAAGCAAAACATTCAGATTGATATTTGCCAAAACGACCTGATAATCATTTTCGCCCTCGAATTGCTTGACTGTTCCTTTGAATATGTCAATTTTCACGCCATTTATTTGGGCATTTTCTTGCGAATTTTCGACCGCCCAATCATCAATATCACATCCTTTGACATATTTTGCGCCTAATTTTTTTGCCATAATTGCCAGCACGCCCGTTCCGCACCCCAAATCCGCTACTTTTTTATCCTTAAAATCGGTTTCTAACGCATATTCAATCATTTGGGAGGTGGTTTGATGATGTCCCGTCCCGAATGACATTTTGGGATTGATAATTAATTCGTAGGCAAATTGCGCTTCGATTTCATGGAAATCCGCTCGAATCAGACATTGATTCCCCCCAATGCGGATGGGTTCATAATACGTTTCCCAAAGTTTATTCCAGTTTTCTTTTTTTACTTTTTCAACCGAATAATCAATTTCCGTAACTAAACGATAATGCGTGATAATTTCTTGCACCGCACTTATTTCGTAGTTTTCGGCTGGAATTGAGGTTTCAAAATAGGTTTCCGAATCCAAAAAACTATCAAAACCAATTTCCGCCAATTCTGCTTTGAGAATCTCCTCAAATTCGGGCAATGTCTTGACTTTCAGGATATAATAATAGTTCATGCGTGTATAATTTGGGACAAATCTTTGATTTTGGTATCGAAGTTATGAAAAAATGCCACAGCGCACAATTTTTGGCACAGCCTTCGGCGAAAGTCCGACAGACCCAACTTACGAAAAATTGTTTTTTTTCAGATTTTCGAGTTCATGCCACATTTTTTCACCCCCAAAAAGAGTAGATTTTGATGGGAAAACGTACTTTTGCTTCAAATTCAAAACCCACACCTGCGGATGTTTACGAAAATAGATAAACTACTGACCAAAGCTTTTATCGGACCTTTTTTCCTGACCTTTGGCATCGTGATTTTTATTTTGCTGACCGTCTTTTTGTCCAAATATTTTGAAGATATGGTCGGAAAAGACTTAGGATTAGATACTTACGTCCAGATTGTTTGGTATTTTGCCCTCAACCAAACGCCTTTGGCATTGCCTTTGTCTGTGTTGTTATCATCATTAATGGCTTTTGGGAATTTGGGCGAACATTACGAAATTACTGCCCTCAAAAGTGCGGGCATTTCCCTGACGCGCGCACTTGTCCCGATTAGTGTTTATGCCCTGGTAATCACAGCGATAGCCTTTATTTTTAATAATCAAGTCGTGCCTTATGCCAACCTCAAAGCGTACAGTCTGATGTATGATGTCAAGCACAAAAAACCCGCCATGGAGTTCAAAGAAGGCGGCTTTTATAACGGCTTGCCGGGATATAGCATCCGCATCGAAGGCAAAAAAGAATACGGCAAAGGCAAACCCTCCGATTTGTATGGCTTGATGATTTATGACCACACCGCACAGCGCGGAAATACGACTCTTATCATGGCGGATACAGCAAAAATGTACACGTTACATCACGAAAAATATTTGGTCATGGAACTCGGAGCGGGCTATACATTTGATGATTTTAAGAGTTATAATACCCACAAAAAAGAGTTCAAACGTGATGAATTTGATAGCGCAAAATTTGTCTTTTCGCTCGAATCCTTTGGCTTGCAAGAAACACCCGAAGAATTGTTCAAATCCAATCGAATTATGAAGGATATGGCACGGCTCAAAGTCGATGCCGATTCCCTTGATTTTGAGGTAGATAGCGTTACGCAACGCATCGCCAGCATTATGAAACCATATTATGAATATTTATTTTCTCGCAAAAATGCGCCTGATTCCTTGTTTCAGCAGGATTCTATTCCTGATGATTATCGGTTATTCCGCAAAACCGTTACCGACTTGGACAAAGAGCGCGTCTTGGAAAAAGCCTATTCCAAAGCCAAAAACATCAATAATTTTGCCAAAAGTCAGAAAGAACGCATCAAAACTATCACGCGCGAAGCCCGCAGACATTGGATTGAATGGCATCGTAAAATTACGTTTTCGGTGGCGTGTTTTGTCATGTTTTTGATTGGCGCACCGCTGGGTGCTATCATCAAAAAAGGCGGATTGGGCGTACCTGTTTTGGTGTCGATTTGTTTCTTTTTGTTGTTTTATTTTACCTCCATTACAGGTGAAAAATATGCCCGCGAACAAGTAACCACCATTATCATAGGATGCTGGTTTTCAAACTTTTTGCTCTTGCTTTTCGGCTTATTTTTCTTGCGACAAGCTCGGCGAGATTCTCGTATTTTGGAACTTGATGCGTATTATGTTTTCTTTTCCAAAATCAAAGATAAATACGGACATTTTTTGCCCAAATTTCCGAAGAAAAAGAAGAACTAATGCCGTAAAAAAGTCATGTTGGTTTTTTATGAAATATCAAGATTTTAACGCTAATTTGTAGGTTTCTAAGGCACGTTCACGAGCAAATTTATGGTCAATCATGGGTCGATGATACGTCAAATCCTGAAATTCAGGCACCCATGTACGGATGTATTCAAAATTCTTGTCAAACTTTTGGGTTTGCAAAGTCGGATTAAAAACCCGAAAATAAGGCGCAGCATCGCATCCGCTTCCCGAAGCCCACTGCCAGCCGCCGTTATTTGCCGAAAGGTCAAAATCTAATAATTTTTCGGCAAAATATGCCTCGCCCCATCGCCAATCAATGAGCAAATGTTTGGTCAAAAAACTGGCAGTTATCATCCTTACTCGATTGTGCATGAAATTAGTTTTGTTCAATTCTCTCATGCCTGCATCAACAATCGGATAGCCTGTTTTCCCATTTTTCCAAGCCTCAAAATCTTCTGGATGATTGCGCCAGATAATTCGGTCATAAGCTGGCTTAAAAGCCCGTTCAGTAACGTGCGGAAAATGCCATAAAATCATCATATAAAAATCTCGCCAAATTAATTCGTTCAAATATATCTCACTGATTTCGAGAGCTTTACTGGCAATTTTTCGGATAGAAATTGTTCCAAATCGTAGATGAACACTCAAACGCGAAGTTCCTGAAATAGCAGGAAAATTTCTGCGATTGGCGTAATGTTCTAAGATAATTTGTGGGAGATTTTTCGGGGGAAAAATAGATTGAATTTCCTGAAAACCTAACATCCGCAAACTCGGAAAATGCAAATCTGCAATCTTGAAAAAATTATAAAAATACTGCTCCGTAGGATAAGACCTAAGATAAAAATCGGTCAAGGTTTGTTTCCATTTTTTGGCATACGGCGAGAAAACCGTGTACGGCTTGCCATCATTTTTCAGCACTTCGTGGGTATCAAAAATAGTTTGGTCTTTGAAAGTCCGAAACCGAATATTTTTGGCAGTCAATAAATCCTGTAACTTTGCATCGCGCTGGCGGGCATACGGCTCGTAATCGTGGTTGGTAAATACCTCCTGAACTTGATATTTTGCTAAAATTTCTTGCCAAATTTCAAAAGGCTTGCCATGTTTGACGAGCAAATCCGAACCTAACTTTCGGAGTTCTTGTTTCAGGAATTGAAGATTTTGGTGAATAAAAACGACTCTGGGGTCGTTGGGTAATAATTTTTCTAAAATATTTTGGTCAAAAATAAAAACAGGTAATACAGGATAATTACCTTTGAGCGCATGAAATAAACCTGCGTTATCCTCAAGTCGGAGGTCTCGGCGAAACCAAAAAATTGCAATTTTCACGTTTTTCGATTATTTTGAGCTGAAAATATAGCAAGATAACCGCCCAAAAGGTTTTTAGTTTCGAGGGGAATTGGCGCAGTAATTGATATTTTTATTATTTTTAGGAATTGAAAAACGGACAATCGCACGAAGCATGAAATTGCAACAAAAAGACCTCAAAAAAACCAAGTTTTTGACTATTATTTATGTCATTGCCATCTTGGGATTCAGCCTGATGATGGTCGTGGTATTCTTGAATCAAGATTTTTTTGGACAGGCAGCGTTGCCCGTATTTCTGATGTCTTTTTTGTTGATGGCAGTTTTTTTGCTTAGTGGCGCAATCCGAACGCGCCGTAATTTGGTAGAGCCTATTGCCAAATTGACCGAACAAACCCAACAAATGGCGGCTGGCGACCACGAATTGCACATCGAATCGCACTTAGAAAATGAAGTCAAAGATTTAATTATTTCAGTAAATAACATTAATTCGTACATCAAAAATGCGCGTGATTTTGTCCGAAAAATCGAAAATGGCGATTTGGAAGCCCAATATCAAGGCATGGAAGACGAAAATAATATGAATCCTGAAAGTTTGATTTTTGCTTTATTGAGTATGCGCCGACAAATTAAACAATTTTCCGAGCAAGAAAATCAACAAAAATGGGCAACGCAAGGATTGGCAAATTTTATCGAAATCTTACGTCAGAATCAGACCAACCTAAAAGCATTATACGATAAAATTATTTCCGAATTAGTAAAATATACGGGCGCAAATCAAGGGGCGATGTTTTTGCTTCATGATTTTGCGGAAACCCAAGAAGGCACATATTTGGAAATGGTAACGTGTTATGCCTATGACCGACTCAAATTTATGACCAAAAAAGTAGAATTTGGAGAAGGGCTTGTCGGACAAAGCTGGCAGGAAAAAGACATTTTATATTATACAGAAATCCCCGAAAATTACGCTAATATTACATCTGGATTGGGTGGCGCACCACCACGAAGTATTTTGATTGTACCTTTGATGATTAATCAAAATGTTTATGGTATTCTCGAACTTGCCTCATTTGATGAATTTCCTGAATACAAACGAGAGTTTGTTGCGAAACTGGGCGAAAATATTGCATCCACCATCACAAATCTTAAAAATGTAGAGCAAACCAAACGATTATTACGGGAATCGCAAGAGCAAAGCGAGCAGATGCGAGCGCAAGAAGAAGAAATGCGACAAAATGTTGAGGAGCTGACCGCCACACAAGAAGAAATGCGTAGAAAACAAGAAGAACTTGAAAAGGCAAACCAAAAAATGCAAAAAAATGAAATTATTTTGCAGAAAGCATTTGAACGATCTGCCCAAAAAGAAAAAGAATTAAAGCAAAAAACGGACGAACTCGAAGCCTTCAATCAAAAAATGAAAGAGAATGAACAAATATTACAAAATGCCATCAAAGAAGCCTCCAAAAATGAACTTGAACTATTGAGCAAAGCCAAAGAACTTGAAGATAATATGCTCAAAATCAAGGAGATACAGAAAGAAATGGAAGCACAGAAACACGAATTACATTTGGCAAACAAAAAAATGAAAGCCAACGAAGATATCCTTCAAAAGGCGTTCAAACAAGCCCAACAAAAAGAAGCCGAAATTAAAAAGCAAAATGCTGAATTACAGGAGAATAAAATACTTCTCGAAGCTAAAACCAACGAAATGGAGGAAATTAATAAACGACTTAAAGATAATGAATCTGTCTTGGTCAAGGCGGTGCAAGGCATGAAAGCAAAAGATAAAAAATATGTAGAACAACTCAAAACATTACAAGAAGAAATCAATCAATTACAGACTGAAAATGAACAACTTAAATCGAGCCGAACTCGCCGTTCTTCGTCAGGTCAGAGTATTTCCTAAGATAAGTTGAGCAGAATCTGTTATTTTTGCGTAAAAATTTGTTTGTCATTCTATCTGAAAATCGAACTAAATCTATGATTATCAGCAAGTTATATAATTTCAACGCATTACTGTTACGCTTGATATTTGTTACAATCACTAATAAATCATGTACGAAAATTTAGTAGCCAAATTTTTAAAACCACGTAATTTTTACCTCGCCATAAGTGTGGGATTTGTGGTTTGGATTGGTTTTTTTGACCGCAACGATGTGTATTCTCAATACAAAATGTATCAGCAACAAAAACAACTCGAATCAGAAAAAAATTACTATCAGGCTGAAATTCAGAATCTTAGAAAACAACACAAATTACTAACAGGCGATACTGAAGCCCTCGAACGGTATGCCCGCGAAAAATTCCGCATGAAAAAAAAAGGCGAAGACGTATATATTATCAAATAAATACGTGGCACAGCGTATTTATTTGATAATCAATAGATTATATTTTTAATTTGAAATTCATTTGGAATCATCCGAATCATTTTGAGATAATTGGCTACGTTTTCGAGGCTTGTTGGGTCAATTTTTGCTTGGGTTTCCCATTGCGTAATTTTGAGCCATTCCTCAGCTTGATTTTGTTTCAAACCATACTGCTGACTGATGAATTGTGGTAAATCTTTACGTTGCATCATTTGGCTACATGACTGATTTACAATGTGTTGTATTGCTTTGATGGTTTCAGGTATGGTTTCCAAAAGTTCTGAACGCACTGCCAAAACAAAACACGCCCACGGAGTCGGACGAACGCCTATGCGCCGAAATTCACCTTTATCAACATAAGGCTGTGTGGTATATTTTTCCCAAAAAAAGACCTGTGCTTGGTGCGTTGTCAGTGCTTTTCGCGCACCCTCCAAATCGTTTATTATTTCAAATTGGAGTTGCTCCAAATTCCAGCCTCTTTGGTAAGCATCCACATACGCCATGAGGTGCGAACCTGACCCTAACC
>CAZNYR010000025.1:20783-42153 GCA_964577275.1 uncultured Cytophagales bacterium
CTGATTGCGTAGATTTTACCCTCGATATCTTCAGGGGTTTGGAGTGTCGAATCAGCAGGGACATGAATCCCCCACGACAAAGGCGAAAGCACATAATATTGTAAAATTTTGGCAGGATTTCCCTGTGCAATGTCGGTTATTATGCCCTCAGTCAGAACAACGGCAAGGTCAATTTCTTGCGCTCGCAGGGCTTTACACATCGCTCCTGTTCCGCCATGAAAATCCTGCCATTCGAGATGAATATGCTGATTTTCAAACTGTTGTGATTCAATCGCCAAATGCCAAGGCAGATTGAAATGTTCGGGAACGCCGCCTATTCGGATGGTTTGCATGGTATTTATTTTTTAGATGTGAGGTAAAAAAATATGATAAATTTTTAATTGAACGAACTACAAAATTATATTTTTTCGAGAAATGTCATTAATAGTTTATATATTTCTTTATACTTCGTAAGGGGCAAAGTAGCGGCTTGGTCATGCACATCGTGATATGCCTGAATTCCTCCCAAACTATACACAAAAAAAGTGGGTACGCCTTTTTGTGAAAAGAAGTAATGGTCGGAATTTGCCGCTCTTCCTCGAAGCATAATTTTGGGTATAAGTTGTTGATTTTCATTGATTTCTGCCAGAATTTTAAATTGTTCGGGATGTAAGCTCGCATTGACTACGCTTGCGCCCTCATCGCCCGTTCCGACCAAATCCAGATTCAACAAAAATTTGATTTGTGCCAACGGAAATAACGGGTTTTCGGTATAAAATTTGGAGCCTACTAATCCTGCCTCTTCGCCCGCAAAAAGCATGAAGACAATAGTATTTTTCGGAGAATTTTGTTTGTAATCATGCGCCATTTCTAAGAGCATCGAAACGCCACTTGCATTATCGTTTGCGCCATCGAAATAAACCGTATCGCCCAGCCCGCCTAAGTGGTCGTAATGTGCCGAAATGACCAGCATCGAATCGGGGTTTTCTGTGCCTTTAAAATAGCCGATGACATTTTGAGAAACGTGTTTTCCGATGAGTTCGGAATGAACCGAAAATGTGATTTTTTTGATTTTATCAGAAAACTTTGATTTTAAAACTTCAAAAATAGGTGGATAAAAATCGGGGTAACGTTCTCGACTTACGGAGGCTGTGAGCTTGGTTTTAAGTTTGATATGGGCTTGAGCTTGGGCGATTTTCATAAAAAAAGTGTGAGGCATTTCCGAAAATTTTTGCTCCGAATCGCTATCAAAAACTAAAATTTTTTCAGTCAAATTTTCGCCTAAAAATTGGGTAAAATATGAGGAATTTTTTCCCAAAAAAATGCTATCATTCAGATAATAAATTTCTCCAAAACCATGCCCAGAATTTGATAAAGCATTGATAATGAAATCATAACCAACTCGGAGTGCTTCTCCATCGAATTTCAAAATTGGTGTTTTGGGAAAGGTATTGACAGTAAAATGAAAGGTTTGGAAATAAGACGAATCAAATGTCGAAAGTCCAATTTGTTCAAATTCTTGGGCAAGATATTGCGCCGTTTTTTGGTCGCCATTTTTGAGATAACCTCGCCCGAAAAATATAGGACTACAGAGCGTATCAATCGTTTGGCGTACCCGTTCCATATCTTGAGCCTGAAGATAGCAGACCGAGAAAGAACAAAGCAAAAATAGAATTGTTTTTTGCATTTTTCTAAGATTAATTTCCTTAAAACAGCATTCGTTTTCGAGAGTTTTCTGCCTCATGTTTAAGTCGAAAAAATTGCCCATGCAGACGCAAACTCCACGTAGGCAAAATGATATTGAGCCTTCGGGCAGGAATCTGGATCAGTTTGCCTGTATTCTTGTCAGTAATGTATTGTTCTTCGACAAAAAAGTACGAAGTAGTTTTGTCGTAATAAATTCCTATTGAAAGTAATTTTTTAAGAAAAAAGTCTGCCCCCATTCGCAAGTTTGTTTGCTGAATATTTCGGTTTTTAGCCAAATTTTCAGACTCAAAACGTTTGAAAAGGTCATATCCAAAAACGGAACGGATTTGATGTTTTTGAATCCGCCAATCCCGTCCCAACATTGTCCGTAGTCCTGCCCGATGATACGATTTTTCATTCCTATTTTGCCAAAAATGTTCAAGGCTAAATTCTTTGAAAAATACAAATTTAGAAATTTTACCGCTATGATTCAGATGCGTTCGTAATGCCGAAACGTGTAGCTCCCAAAAATAATTTTGGCGTATGCCAAATCCACCTGCCCAATTTTTTCCCAAAGGAATTTCGTAGCCCAATAAATGATACATTTGGTAAAATGGTAAGGAATTAATTTTTTCAAATGTCTGATTCTGACCAACTTGCCAGTTGCTTTCATAAAAAAGAAAACTTCCATCTTTGAAAAAATATTCAACATTCAAACGCAAATTGAGGTCTTTTTCGGGACAGCTTTTATCAATTTCTTGTCCATAAATTGTTCCGAAAAAAGACATCAAAATCCCGCAAAGGCAATGTAATCTAAATGACATTACTAATTTGTTCCTTGATTTTTTCCAATTCTTCTTTCATATTAACGACCAGATGCTGAATCTGTACATCGTTTGCCTTAGAGCCAATCGTATTGATTTCTCGCCCGATTTCCTGTGCAATAAAGTTGAGTTTTTTGCCGTGCGAATCGGCGGGTTTTTCCAAAATTTCACGGAAATAAGGGAGATGACTTCGGAGCCGGGTTTTTTCTTCGGCGATGTCCAGTTTTTCGATGTAATAAATTAGCTCTTGTTCAAAGCGATTGGAGTCAAAATGTTCATGGCTGACAAATTCATCGACGTGTTTTTTTAGTTTTTCTCTGATTTTTATCAGGCGTTCGGGGTCTTGTTCTTCGACTTTTTGCAATAAATTTTCGAGTGTGTCCAGGCTTTGCGCCAACATTTGTTGCAAGAGTTTACCTTCTCTTGCCCGAAATTCATTGCATTTTTCGATGGCTTGTTCGATGGCTTGTCGAATAATTTTCCACTCCTCATCGCCACAGGATTGTGCATCGGTGGTGTAGGTATTGGGCAATAACATCGCAATTCGGAACAAATCGTGTTGGGGCGCATCAATTTGCTCGGCGGTTTTTTTGAGTTCTTGATAATAATGTGCCACAACATCCTGATTTACACGCATATCCGAAAGTGCTTTCAGATTGGTAAAGTTCAGGTTAAAGACAATTTTGCCTCGCACTAACTTTTGTGAAATGAGGCTTCGGATTTCGGGTTCACGAGCCGAGAACAAAGGATCGGGACGCATATTGAAATCTAAGTACTTGGAATTGAGGGTTTTAACTTCTACTTGGATTTCATATTCTTCGGTTTCTACTTTGACGGCACCGAAACCAGTCATGGATTTAATCATAATTTTAAGTATTGTTTTTTCAAAGATATGGATTCAGGATGAGAAAGCAGGTAACGGAGATTTCAGATGGCTGGAATTGATGCCAAAATCGCACGTTTATTTATCGAACTTGAAAGCGATTGCTAATCGGTAAATATCAGATTATCAACCGATTAGCAACGACTTATTAGGCATTTGCCTCTTGTTTCTTGGCTTCTTTTTGCACTTCTTTTTGTGCCTCTTCTTCTTCGCTTTCCTCGAAGATTTCGGGCGCATATTGGCTCAAAATATTATACCAAGTGATTAATTTTTTGACATCTGACGGATACACTCTATCTTCATCAAAATCAGGGACAATCTGGGCAATGAACTCGATGAGTGCTTCGTTATCTTTGGGCATAACAATTTGATTATCAGAATATTGTGTTTTCATTTCTTTGAAAACATGAAGCAAGGAAACCGAGCCAGCCGTGGTGGTGGTATAAATCGAAATTTCTTTCAATACCGAAACGCGATAATTGACGTTGGTAACGATTTTTTTCTTTTTGTTGTCTAAAGTTTCCAAAATCACGCCCGAACGTGTGGGCTTCAGGATGCGATACAGACCGGGCTTTCCCGCTACTGCCGCAATGTCTTTTAATTCCATGTAATGTTTTAATTTTTTTATCACAAAAAGTTAGAATATTGAGTAATTCTCATGTTTGCGTATCAAAATAGTGTATCCGTCTGATAGACAATCTGATAGACAAAAAGATACGACTATAAAAGCGTTGATGCCTGATTGAGTTGGTCAATAAATTCGAGTACCTCCTCGGTGCCTTTTTTTTTGAGCGAAGAAGTAACAAAATAACGTGGCATTTGTTCCCAGAGTTCGAGTATATCGGCTCGATAGCTATTAATTTGATGTTCAATTTTAGTTACCGGGAGCTTATCAGCTTTCGTAAAAATCAAAGCAAATGGAATTTGGTGTTCGCCCAACCACAGCATAAATTCCGAATCAATCGCCTGCAATTTGTGCCGAATATCAACCAGTACGAAAAGGCATTTGAGATTGGTTCGGTTGGTGATGTAAGATTCGATGATTTCTGCAAATTGTTGTCGTTTTTCTTTGCCTGTGCTTGCCCAACCATACCCCGGCAAATCTACCAAATACCAGTTTTGGTTAATCAGGAAGTGATTGATTAACTGGGTTTTGCCGGGTCTGGACGAAATTTTTGCCAAGCTACCATGATTGGTAAGCGTATTAATCAAAGAAGATTTACCGACATTAGACCGCCCAATAAACGCGTATTCGGGCAAGTCTGGCTTAGGACATTTACGATAATCGGTATTGCTGATGACGAATTGAGCAGATGTAACTTGCATTTGTTTTGGTTTTAGGGTGCAATATTCCGATAATTCAAACGAAAAATCAAGTCAAACCCAATTTTTTCGATAGAATCGCCCCGACTAAGAGGTTGTTTAAATTGATAATTTTCTGAGGGTTATTGTTTAGCTTTGTATTTTCAAAATTAGGCGCAAAGATTACAAATATCTTGTTCGGAAAGCAAATTTCGCAGGCTAAAGAAATAGGATGTAAGTCGTATTGAAATTTTATAATTTATTGAAAATCAAGTTGTTGCATCAATTTTGAACGATAAATTAAAAACGATAAATTAAATTTGAATCATTATTTATCATCAAAAAATTTGGACAGAATGAATCATCAATTTTATGCGTTTTTGGGTATTATGGTGTGCGTATGTTTGTTGGGGGCGTGTGCCAACGATTTCGGAGAATCCTTATTTGAGAAGGATGAACAGGCTGTTAATCAGTATGTTTCGGAAAATAATTTGGTCGGACAAAAGACACAAAATGGCGTGTTTTATGCGCTCCAAGAATCAGGAAATGGTACGCCCGTTCGTGCTAACGATATTGTGGTATTGGATTATCAATTATATCTGCCTTCGGGCGAGGCATTTTTAGCCAATGACAATTATGTGTATCGTCCGCAGGTGGGCGCATTTATTTACGGGCTGACTGAAGGCGTGATGCAAATGAGCGAGGGCGAAAAAGCAATTTTCGTGATTCCTTCTTTGGTGGCATTTGGGGCGCAATCTTTTTCGGTAGGCGACCTGACCATCCCATCGCACACGATTTTGATTGCAAAAGTTGAATTGAAAGAATTGCGGACAGATACTCAACAACTGGAAATCGAATCCGCACAAATCGAACAGGTGTTGAGTGAAAAAAATCTTACATGGGAAAAAACAAAGGAGGGTTTGTATTTTGTTCAGCTTGAGGCGAGTACGAATGAGATTCGACCCGAAAATGGACAATTTGTCATGGTGGATTATGAAGGAACGCTACTCGATGGCAGACGCTTTGATGGTGGCAAGAGTTTTGGTTTTGAGGTCGGAACAGACCAAATTATTGAGGGCTGGAACGTGGGTATTCGCCGCATGACACGAGGCGAAACGGCACTTTGGTTGATGCCTTCGGCTTTGGCATATCAGGATAGAGGTTCTGGCGGAGAGATTGCGCCTTTTACGCCGTTGGTCTTTGAGGTTACTTTGCAAAGTATTACCGAATAATTTTTTTGCCTCGAAAAACCTTTATAGGATTTAAAACCCTATAAAGGCTGATAATCAAGGAGTTAGCATCAAAATTTAGGCTGATTTCGTTATTCATCTTCGGTAAAATAACGAACCACATCAATAGTCGTAACGATACCCACCAATTTTTCATTTTCTACCACAGGCAAGGCATGAAACCGATTTTGGGTAAAAATTTGTCCGACTCGCTGGATACTTTCGTCAGGACGTACCGATACGATATTTTCGGTCATAATTTGATTGACTTCTAAGGCATCAAACATCAAGGCATTAAAGTTGTCGTTTCCGTCCGCTTGGTCGGGGGTTGGCACGCCCATCATCACAAGCATAAAATCGGTGCGACTCACGATGCCCACAGGTTTATTATTCTCACAAACAGGAATATGCCGAAAATTATGTTCCTCGAAAATTTCCTTGATGACCGTCAGCGTTTCGTCAGGGGCTACCGTAACGGGGCTTGGGGTCATGATGTCAGATACAGGTGCATTTTTATTTTTCATGTTTGAGGTCATTTTATGGGTCATTTAATTGGGTTTCATTGGGCTTATATAAATTGATAATGCCAAAAATAGTCATACTTTTGTTAAAAACACAATATGTATTAATTTGTAAGATTGGTGCTAATTTTAACATAAAAACAATCCATCATAAGCCTTCTGTTATTTACTTTATTAAACGAATTTGAGCCATTTACGTTCGGAAAAAACACGAAAAATCACGCTTGTTTTTCGGATAATTTGGACAAAAAAAATTCACAAAAGTAGCCTAAGTCATTGTTTGTATTTTGGAATTTTTCTTACTTTGTGTATAAATTACAAAAACAAAAACGGCATTTGTCCGACCTTTGATTTTGTAATTCACCGAAAAATAGATAGACTTATGTACTCTAAATCAGGGTTTTATCCCGAAAAAATCATGAAATATCTGCTTTTGCTATTTTGTTTGCTCTTGGGCGGAGCGAGTTTTGCTCAAACCTCCAACGACCCCGAAAATAATTCCAAAAATCAAGCATTTACCACTTTTTCCGAGCGAGAATTTGCCTTTATGAAACGAGGTATCCGATTTGATTTGACTCCTGACGGAAAGTCCTATTTCAAACTTACGGTGGCAAGTCAGTTTCGAGCCAAATTTGCCCAACTCAACGATGGAAGTTTGGGTGTGGCAGGCGATACGGTCGCAAAAGGGTTAGATTTTGGGATGCGCCGAAGTCGGTTTTCGATGTTTGCCAATCTGAATCAAAAATTTATTTTTTATGCACAAGTTGGCACAAATTCTAATACGTTTGCCGCAGGTGCAAATCAGCCTCGTCTGTATTTTCACGATATTAATTTTACGATGAGCGTCATTCCAAAATATCTTAATATCGGTGCAGGTTTACATTATTGGAACGGATTGGCACGAATGAGTAGCGTGAGCTATGGGCATCATTATCAGATAGATAACCCCAGAATAAACAGCCCAACAATGGGACAAACCGACCAAGCGGGACGGCAATTTGGAATTTTTGCACGAGGTAAAATCCATAAATTAGGCTATCGTATGGCGGTCAATCAGCCCTTCAAATATGACGGCACCACAAATGGCGTTGCCCCCGTGAATCGGGCGGTTTGGAAGCTGAATGACCACTTGGCTTACAAAGGATATTTTAACTGGCAATTCTTTGACCAAGAGATATTTAGCACGCCTTTTATGCCCATGAGCCGATTAGGAAAACATCTCCTAAATTTGGGTGCAGGATTTGAATATCACCCCAAATCTTTGGTCAGTCAGACCGAAACGGGCGAGATGCGAACACATGATTACAAGGGTTGGGCGGTCGATGTGCATTATGAAAAACCTCTCCCAAATAATAGTTTAATAAATTTTTATGCGGTGTTTTATGACTATGATTTGGGCAAAAATTTCATTCGGAGTGGGGCTTCGATGAATGTACATACTGGAGGATTTCTGAATGGACGAAAACTCGAACAGGGGGCTGGAATTAGTGAATTTGTGGTCGGAACTGGAAAAATTGCATACGTTTCTGGAGGCTATTTATTACCCGAAAAATGGACAAAACACCGTAAAATAATGCCTTCTTTTGCCCTGACATACAAGAACTTAGAGGCTTTGGACGAGGCTTCTTGGCAATATGATTTGGGGATGGTATATTTTTTATATGGACATCACGCCAAACTGACGCTGCAATATTCCAAACGCCCAATTTATGCAGGCACACTCGACATCAATGATGAAATTCCAATGACCATTCACAGCCAAAAAGGATTGTTTATGATGCAGTTACAATTTATGTATTAAATAAATAAGATAAAAAATAGGTTTCACGTATTTTTTTCAATCGGATGCAAACAAATTGATGGGTTTTTCTATCTGCAAATTTTTCGGCTCAAAAGTATCTTTTTCTGACAGAATATAGGGCATATTTCGTATCTTTAAAGCTAAAACCAAACGAAAAAAATATGCTTGACCGCTCAATAGCACCGCCGATTCATCCGATAAAACCGTTTGATTTCGTCAAACCCACGACCACGATTTTGTCGAACGGCATCAAATTGCACACCGTAAATGCTGGTATTCAGCCGATTGTGAGTTTACAACTGGTATTCCCGACATTGCCCACCTTTCCGAATGTCGAGGTATGTTCGGAGTTTACGGCTCGAATGTTGCTTGAAGGAACAACCCAAAAAACAAATGAGCAAATTGCAGAAATGATAGCGAATCACGGCGCATATTTGGACTCGGATTCGGGTTTGGATTTTGCCAATTTAGAACTCTACTGTCTGACCAAATATCTGCCACAACTCACTGATTTACTGATAGAAATGCTTACTGATTCGGTTTTTCCCGAAAGTGGATTGACGCACATTCGGAACGTAACGTATCAACAGCAAAAAGTGAATTTTGAGCGCACGCAAGTGGTGGCTTCTTTCAAGTTTCGGGAGGCGTTATTCGGCAAAAACAATCCTTATGGAAAGCATAAAACATTAGAAAATATCCAAAAAGTTACACAAGATGAAATCGTAACATATTATCAAAAAGTATATAAAAATTGCCCTTTCGAACTGATTATGGCGGGCAATTTTTCAGACCAAGATTTGCAAAATGTTGAAAATTCTTTTGGCAAACTTTACCTAAATTCTTGTACCGATACGATTCCCGAAAATCTGTACCAAGTTCCTGAATTAACCGAAAAAAATATTACTGAAAATAAAGAAAAAGCAGTACAAACATCAGTTAGGATGGGGCGAGAATTATTTACTCGAACGCATCCTAATTATCGGAAATTCAGCGTATTAAATACAGTATTTGGTGGATATTTTGGCTCAAGGTTGATGGCAAATATTCGGGAAGATAAAGGCTATACGTATGGGATTTATTCGTCAGTTGTGCCGATGAAAAATGCAGGATATATGGTTATTGGAGGGGATACGCAAAAGGAATTTAGGGATGAAACCATTGCCGAAATTTTGAAAGAAATGGAATTGTTGCGTCAGGAATTGGTTTCTGAAAATGAACTAAATACGGTAAAAAATTACATTTGTGGAAATTTTGTAAAATCATTAAAAAACCCATTGGAAATTGCTGCAAAATACCGAAGTGTTTATTTTTATGGACTTTCTGCTGATTATTTTTCTAATTATATTGCTGATATTCAGGCAGTTACTGCCCAAGATTTGTTAGAAATGGCACAAAAATATTTTCAAGAAAAAGATTTTCTGACGGTGTTGATAGGGTAGGGCATGGCGCATAAGTCATGTTATTTTTCTGGCTAAAGTCTGGAATAAAAATGAAAAATATGTTGTGTAACTACTTGATATTCTTGATGTTATGTGTATGGGATTTTAAACTTTTGGGACAAAATACTTCGGTAGATTCATCTCGATTCGCTTCCCGATTACGAACTTTTACACTGGCTTCAGCAGGAATTTATGGCACGGCAATCGTTGGGATGAATCAACTTTGGTACAAAAACTATCCTCGTTCATCTTTTCATTTTTTTAATGATAATGCACAATGGAAACAGCTCGATAAAGTGGGGCATGGTTATACGGCTTTTTATCTTAGTGAGCTGAATTACAATGTTTTACATCAGATTGGACTGCCCGAAAAGCAGGCAATAATATGGAGTGGAGTTGTGGGTTTTTTGTGGATGTTGCCGATTGAAATTCTGGATGGTTTTTCGGCGGGTTACGGTGCAAGTTCTGGCGATTTATTGGCAAATTTTTCCGGAAGTTTGCTTTTTACAGCACAAAAATTACTTACAAATCAAATTATCGTTCGCCCAAAATTTGCTTTTCGGCGCAGTGGTTTGGCTGGGCAACGTCCCGAAGTTTTGGGCAAAAATTTATCCGAAGAAATGATAAAAGATTATAATGCACAAATTTACCGATTTAGTTTTGATATTAAGAAAATGATAAAATCGAAACGTTTTCCAGCATTCATTAACTTGGCATTCGGATACGGTGGAGGAAATATGTTGTACGGTCAAGATATTGAAAATCAACGTATTGGCATAAATCCATATCGCCGCTATCAAGTGGGTTTGGATTGGAATTTGTCAGGAATTAGGACAAAATCTCGAATATTGAAATCGGTTTTATATGTTTTGGATGCGGTTAGTTTGCCTGCGCCTACATTGGAACTTCGGAAAAATAAACGCCCAAAATTTACATTTTGATTTGATATTTTTAATAAATCTAAGATAAACTTACATGACGTTACAAATAGAATTTTATAAAAATTTAAGAACAGAAAAAACTTTTTCAGAAATGAAAAAGTTTTTTCTGTTTTGAAGCAAAATATTAAAAACGAAATTATAATTCGCTATAAAAATCAATAAACTCACCGTCTTCTAACTGTATGATAGCTTTTTTGTATGAGGCAGCTCGTCCTGTTACTAAGCCCGCTTTTGTGTATCGGCTTTTTCGTTTGCCCTGATAAATCATGGTACGCACATCTTTGACCTGCACGCCATATAATTCCTCGACAGCTTGTTTGATTTGAAGTTTGTTAGCTTTTTTATTTACGACAAATCCGTAAATGCCATCTTCGTTTTGTGCTGTGACTTTTTCTGTTATCAGAGGTCGTTTTAGAATTTCCATGTTTGAAAAAGTTTTGACCTGAATAAAAAATGATAAAAAAATCTTTTTCTCGAAAGAAAAAGCATAAAGGTTTTTAGCCCAGTAATTCGTTAATTTTTTCGACTGATTCTTCGCACAAAATCAAATTTTCGGCGTGCAAAATATCATAGGTATTCAAAGCCGAAGTCGTAGTTACGTTGGCTTTTTTGAGGTTTCGAGAAGATAAATAAACATTTTTATTATTTTCAGGCAAAACCAATAATATTTTTTTGTCCGTTACTGATAAGGCTTCCAATAATCGAATAAAAGATTTTGTTTTTGGCGCATCGAAATTGGGAGTTTCCAAAATCGTGATGGCTGATTCTTGTGCTTTGTAAGTCAAAGCTGATTTTCGAGCCAGACGCTTTAATTTTTTATTCAATTTGAAACTATAATTTCGTGGTCTGGGTCCGAAAACTCGTCCACCGCCCCGAAAAATTGGGTTTTTAATATCCCCAAAACGAGCCGCCCCTGTACCTTTTTGTTTTTTCAACTTTTTGGTAGAGCCTTTGATTTCTGCGCGTTCTTTGGCTTTGTGCGTGCCTTGTCGCTGATTTGCCAAGTACTGTTTTACATCCAGATACATGGCGTGGTCTTTGGGTTCGATACCGAAAACGCTATCCGAAAGGGTTACGTTTCTTCCAGTTTCTTGCCCTGATGTATTTAAAACTGCTAATTCCATTTCTAAATTATTGTCAGAGTTTAATTAAAAGGAGAAAAGTAACGCTTACTTTTCAATGATAACGAAAGAATTTTTGGCACCGGGTACTGAACCGCTCACTAAGACTAAATTTTCTTCGGGGAAAATTTTAATGACTTCCAAGTTTTGGATTTTTACGCGTTTTCCGCCCATTCGTCCCGCCATGCGCGTGCCTTTGAAGACGCGTGCAGGATACGAACAAGCACCAATCGCACCGGGCGCACGTAATCTATTGTGCTGACCGTGAGTGGATTGTCCTACGCCACCGAAATTGTATCGCTTGACGACACCTTGGTAGCCTTTTCCTTTAGAAGTACCGACTACATCCACGAAATCGCCTGCTTCAAAGACATCGGCAACGGTAATCGTTTGCCCTAATTGCGCTTCTACGTCCTTGAATTCTACTAATTTACGTTTTGGAGTGGTGCCAGCTTTCTCGAAGTGTCCCATCAGAGGTTTGGTGGTGCGTTTTTCTTTCTTTTCGCCAAAACCCATCTGGATTGCTTCGTAGCCGTCTTTTTCTTCTGTTCTGACCTGCGTTACGACACAGGGACCAGCTTGTATCAGTGTGCATGCGACATATTGTCCATTGGCACGGTACGTACTGGTCATACCGATTTTTTTACCTATAATTCCGGGCATTTCCCTTGATTATTTGGTGAATAAATATGATAACTCTTTGAACTTCAATGCGTTATACGCCGAAACGGAAACGCACAGTTCTTTTTTCGAGGTGCAAATGTAAGAAATTTTTTTTGGGTTTGCAAAAAGTTATAGAATTAATTTATGGTTTTCGTGCCAAAAAGTAAATTAAATTATCTACAAAGTCTGAGGGCGAATTATTTTGGATAAATTGGATGGATTTGGAAGTGATGAGGCATCAGACGTAAATAAAATGTTAAACTTTTAGGGCGCAAAGGCTATATCATACAAAAAAACGTGGGTATGATACCGAATCTATGATTTTTATGTATTTTTGCCAGCCAGAGAATAGTTCGGAGAACGTTTCTTTTTCTGTACCTTCTCTCTTTGCAGTAATTTATTTTTAAAAAAATTTTATAACAAATTAATTTTCAGCAATTTTATAGTTCTGATTATCATGAAAAAATTAGTCTTCGCCGTCATGTTGTCGGCATTATCTCTGTCGGTTTATGCCCAGAAAAAGCCGCTTCCTCGTGCTAAAAACGAATTAAAAAAGGGAGAATACGCCAAGGCACAAGCCAGTATCGAGGAAGCCTTGCAAGACCCTAAGGTGAGCAAAAAACCCGAAGTTTGGTTGCTTAAAGCCAATATTTATGATTCGATGGCGGTCAATGCCAAGGATGCTTCTCAAGCCAAAGAACACATCAAAGTTGCGGTTGAGAATTATGAAAAATTTGCCCAACTCAAGGGTGGCACCGAAAAAGCATTCGCAGGACCAGCCTTCGGTAATGATATGTTACAAATGGCAAGTCGGGGCGGAATTATGGCAACTCCTCAATTATTGCTCGGACAGCGATTTGTACAAAATGCTTACAATGCTTATCAAGCAGAAGATTATAAAAAAGCACAAGAACAATTTTTCTTAGCGGGTTTATCGAACAAAATGGATACCTCTTCGTATGAAAATGCTATCAAAATGGCGTATCAGGGCGACCCCATCGACTTCAATGCCATCAAAGAAATGTCGGAAGCCATGATTGGAAATGGTTTAGCTACACCGTTTGCCTATCAAGCATTATTGGAATCGACCAAAAAAGTGGATAAAGAAAATACCACCAAAGTGATTGCAGAAGCTCGAAAAGCGCATCCTGATTATCAGTTGTTTATGCTCGAAGAAATCAATCTTTATATCTCTGAAGGAAAGACGGATGAAGCCATTGCCAACCTTGAAAAAGCCGCCGAGCAAGACCCCAAGAATGCGTCTTTGTTTCTGAATTTGGGCTTGCTTTATGAGCAGACCAAAAAACCTGAATTAGCCGTAAAAAATTACGAAAAAGCCTATGAATTGAACCCCGAAGATTATAACACGGCATATAGTTTGGGTGCTTTTCACTTCAACGAAGGCGTAAAAGCCAAAAATGAAGGCAGTAAATTGGACTTTGAGGAATACAAAACCAAAGGGAAAGCATTTGAGGAACAAGCAGGTAAATTGTTTGAGCAGGCACTTCCGTATTTCGAGAAAGCATTTACGCTCAAAAAAGATGACGAGCAATTATTGAACGCTTTGCAATCAATTTATGTGCAACTCAAGCAAAATGACAAAGCCGAAGAAATGAAAGCCTTGATTGACAAATTGTAATTGATTTATTTTTTCTTTTATAATTTATACGAAACTTCTTATGTACCCACGATTTTAATCGTGGGTTTTTTTATTTCCGTGCAAATCGTAGTATTTCCTTCTTGAGCCTAAGAAAGGATATAATTAACTGATAATCAATTAGTTATATTATTTATTCGTGATAATTCAGCGTCTGAAATCCGCCTTTTTTCAGGTATTGGTCTTTGCGGAATATCTCCAAATCAGCCTCAACCATTTCCCGAATGAGTCCTTTCAAATCGTATTCGGGTTTCCAATTTAGTTTTTGTTGGGCTTTGGTGGGGTCGCCAATAAGCAAATCCACTTCGGTAGGTCTGAAATAACGAGCATCGACCAACACGAGTTCTTCGCCCTTTTGGATTTGAAAATGCGGATTTTTGCATTCCGAAACATAACCTTTTTCGGCAATGCCTTCGCCCCGAAATTCGAGCGTGATACCCACTTGCTCAAATGCCATGCGGACAAAATCCCGTACCGAGGTCGTGATGCCCGTAGCAATGACAAAATCCTCAGGTTCAGGCTGTTGCAAAATCAGATACATTGCCTTGACGTAATCTTTGGCGTGTCCCCAATCTCGTTTGGCATCCATATTTCCCAGATATAATTTGTCCTGTAATCCTAACGCAATTCGAGCCACAGCGCGCGTAATTTTTCGGGTAACGAAAGTTTCGCCACGTAGCGGGCTTTCATGATTAAACAAAATGCCATTGGAGGCAAAAATTCCGTATGCCTCCCGATAATTGACCGTAATCCAATAAGCATACATTTTAGCCACGGCATAAGGCGAACGAGGATAAAACGGCGTGGTTTCAGATTGCGGCACTTCCTGTACTAAACCATAAAGTTCGGAGGTCGAAGCCTGATAAATTCTAGTTTTTTCGGTCAGATGGAGTAGCCGAATTGCCTCCAAAATCCGCAATGTTCCGATTCCATCGGTATTTGCCGTATATTCGGGGGTTTCAAAACTGACTTTGACGTGCGACATGGCACCCAGATTATAAATTTCGTCAGGTTGCACCTCCTGAATAATTCGGATGAGATTGGTTGAGTCGGTGAGGTCGCCGTAATGTAACTGCAAACGATAGTTTTCGACATGCGGGTCTTGATAAATGTGGTCGATGCGGTCGGTGTTAAACAGTGAACTTCTGCGCTTAATACCATGAACTTCATAGCCTTTTTCAAGCAGCAACTCCGCCAAATACGCTCCATCCTGTCCCGTGATTCCTGTAATTAATGCTTTTTTCATCGTAATTTAATTGTTAAACTGTTTAAAAACAAAGCCCCCTCAAACATCATGGATATTTGAGGGGGCTTTGTCGAACTATGAATTTAATCGGCTTAATACTCATCCTCATTAAAGAAAAAGTCATCTTTGGTTGGATAATCTGGCCAAATTTCTTCAATATTTTCGTAGGGTTGCCCGTCGTCTTCCAACTGTTCTAAGTTTTCGGCAACCTCTAAGGGCGCACCTGAGCGATTAGCAAAATCAATCAGCTCTTCCTTGGTCGCCGGCCACGGAGCATCCTCCAAATAGGAAGCCAATTCGAGTGTCCAGTACATAGTATTCGATACTTAATTTAGTGAATAACAAAATTTCAACGTCAAATCAATTTTTTTGAGGGCGCAAATTTAGTAATTTGCTAATAACTGGTCTTGTAATTTTCGTAAAATTCTGTTCTTAGTCTTTAATTTATTAATCTGATTGATGCGCTTTAGATTGGCTTGACGTTCTTCGGGACTTCCCGGCAAAGGTCGATTCCCGAATCGCGGACGCTCCGTAATCAAACTCAACTCGGTTTCATCTTCCTTGATGCTATCTTTGAGTATCCGAATCTGAATTTTGATTTGTTCAAATTTCGTTTTATCGTCAAAATTTGGAAATTTCCAGCGTGTAGTACGCAACAAAAAGAAGGTTTCAAAAATTTCATTACAAGAAATCTTGAAGCGTGTATTGTATTCCCTGTCCATGACGTGCTGTAATTTGCCCAGTTTTTTCCATTGTGCCTGAATACTTTTGACCTCTTCAATCGAAATATTGGCATCCAAATTCGGATTTTCGGTTAATTTCTCGACATATTCACAGAAAAAACGCTTTTGGTCAATCGGCTGTTTGCCCGTTACTTGTCGTAAAATATTGCTACGCCGTTTGATTTTTTCATAAAAAACCTCGACTTCGGTCTTGAACTGACGAAATAACCGAATAAAGTTCTTTTTGGCAATCGTGCCTACCGTCCGCCATTCGCTTTGCAAAGATTTGATTTCGGATAAATCGTTTTCCGAAGGATTGCGATTGATTTCACGGATGCGGTCAATAATTTGTTGATAACGCTCGCTTCGTTCATTCAGGACGCGGTATTTTTCTTCCATATATTGATTGCGCCGCTGATAAAAATATTCCAATGCCCCATCAAATTCTTTGTTCAATTCATCATCAAAATCCTTGATGGCGGCACCCGTTTTTATCCATTTGAGCTTCAAGTCCCTAAATTTGCGCCCTGCCATGTTCCAGTTGGTACTATTTTTGTAGTGCATGGCTTCGCTCAGCAACGCTTGCTTGATTTCCAGATTCTTTTTCCGATTCAGTTTGATATATTCACGAATATCATCCTCTAATTGGTCAAGTGCTGCAAAAAGGGACGCAAAATCGCCTAATCCATCAAAATTTGCCAAATAAGTTCTCATATGAATCAATTTCATCAAGAAAGAACCCTTGTTTTGGTTGTCATCTACGGCTTCTTTGAGAATTTGTACTTTCGATTTCGCAAGTTCAAAACGCTTCACAAAATAATCTAAACTGGCTGTTTCGCTTTCTTTTACCACGCCGATTTCTCGTTCCGGAAAATCCATATAAGCATTTAAATAGATTTTCCCATCTTTGGCATAGCCGTATTCTGTAATGTTACTCATCAGTCTTGTAAGGTTTTGGAATTTAAAAGTTAATTTATACCGTTTAATTATGAATGTTGTGTATTACAATGTCTTACGACAACAATTTGAACGGTTTTGCTGTATGATTTTACCGAGTATTATGGTTCAAAAAATTACAATAATACCCTGATTACGAATTATTTAAGTAATTTATTTTGTAAATCTTTTTACGAATCAAATCTGTACCAGAACGCCCCAAAAAGCTGCCGTTTGTTTTGTGAAATCCTAACTTTTTCGATGTTTTATCGACCGCTTGATTTAAGCACAAATTTTTATTGAAAAACAACAATCTGGTGATAACAAAAACAAAACCGAAAATAAAACCGTGATGTTGCCTCAATTTACAAATTTTTTATATCATACGCCACACCCGAAAGATGGTTTATCCAATTTTGTACTTCCTCCGCCGTAGGGTTTTGTATTTCCTTGATTTTCAGTTTCTTACGAGTTCCACAAACTTCATTAAATAATTTGCTGGGTTTCTCCTCGTATGCTCTAAAACTTTCGGGCGTAGTTAAGTTTAATTTTTGTAAAATCGGAATCAAATCTTCCCGAATCCCAATCTTTTCGTAGTCTGATTTATTCAGATATTCGACTTGTTTTTCGGGTTTCATCTGCGGAAAAAATAACACATCCTGAATCGAATTGCTATTGGTCATAATCATGCTAAGTCGGTCAATACCAATGCCTAAGCCCGCCGTTGGAGGCATTCCGTATTCCAAAGCCCGCAAGAAATCCTCATCCAAAACCATGGCTTCGTCATCGCCTCGCTTGCCTAATTCTAATTGTTGCTCAAAGCGTTGGCGTTGGTCAATCGGGTCGTTCAATTCAGAAAACGCATTACAAATTTCTTTGCCGTTACAAATCGCCTCAAATCGCTCGACCAACCCTTCTTTGTTCCGATGTTTTTTTGCCAGAGGCGACATTTCAACAGGATAATCCGTAATAAAAGTGGGCTGAATCAGATTTGCCTCGCATTTCTCTCCGAATATTTCATCAATAATCTTGCCTTTTCCCATCGTTTCATCAATGGGAACATCTAATTTTTTGGCAGTCTGTCGAAGTTGAGCCTCGTCCATCTCGGAAATATCAATTTCTGTAAAATGTTCGATGGCTTCAAACATCGTGTATCGCTTCCAAGGACGTTGAAAATCAATCAGATGCGCCCCAACTTGTACTTTTGTTGTGCCATGCAATCCAATCGCCACTTTTTCAACCATTTCCTCGACCAGATTCATCATCCAATCGTAATCTTTATAAGCCACATAAAGTTCAACTTGCGTAAATTCAGGATTATGAAAACGGCTCATGCCTTCGTTTCGGAAATCCTTTGAAAATTCAAATACGCCATCATAACCGCCGACAATTAACCGCTTGAGATACAGTTCGTTCGCTATCCGAAGGTAAAGCGTCATGTCCAACGTATTATGGTGTGTTTTGAATGGTCGAGCCGCCGCACCGCCATAAAGTGGCTGCAAAATTGGCGTTTCGACCTCCAAATATCCACGCTCGGACATATAATTTCGCATAATATTGACCAGTTGCGTCCGTTTTTTGAAGGTTTCCCGAACTTCTGGATTCACAATCAAATCCACATACCGTTGCCGATAACGTTGTTCGGGGTCGCCAAACGCATCATAGGTTGTTTTATTGCCTTGCTCATCTTCTTTTTCCTTGACAACAGGCAGGGGCTTGAGCGATTTGGTCAAAAGCGTCAATGCCGTTACATGAAGCGTTGGCTCGCCAGTTTGTGTCCTGAAAATGAAGCCTTTCACGCCAATAATATCGCCAATATCCACCAACTTTTTGAATACCTTATGATAGAGCGTTTTATCGTCAGTAGGGCAAATATCATCACGCCGAACATAGATTTGAAACCGCCCTTTTTCGTCTTGTAGTTCGGCAAAAGAAGCCGACCCCATGATACGAACGCTTCGGATTCGTCCCGCAATCGAAACGATTTTGCTGGCATCAACGGGGATTTCCGCCGTCTGTTGGTTAATGTCTTCGCTCGTGGCGGTAATTTCATAAAGTGCTGAAGGATAAGGATTAATGCCAAGTTGCATTAATTCCTCCCGCTTTTGTCTTCGGAGAATTTCCTGTTCGCTCAACGGTTGCATAAGGTGCTGTTTTTCAGTCCTAAAAAATGGAGATACTTCAAAAATAATCCATGACATGAATTATTTTTAAAGTCTGCAAAGATAAAAATTCACATGACAAATTGGTATGTATCCCAAAGGATTTTTTAGAATTTTTACTGCCTCTCAAAAACTACTCCGATTGAATTTTTTGGTTTTTTTTTCGTTCCTGAATAAATAGAACCCGACGCATCGGATATTTATGCGTAAAATAGATGTTTTTCATAAAATTTTAATCGTATATTTATGAACCTCCTTCAAAAGCATATTTTATTGATTTTCAGTGTTTTAATCAATGTTTTACAAATTGATGCACAGGATTTGTATCAACGCAAATTTGCCCTCGAAGAACTCCGAGAAGATTTTGAAATTTTGCAAAATGCCCTTCAGGAAGGACATCCAAACCTGTACCGCTATGCGCCACCAGAAGAATTGGATTTGGCGTTTCGTGAAGCCTTCGACCAATTAGATAGTGAAATGTCTGAATTAGAATATTACAATTTTATCAAACCGCTTATTGCTCAAATTCAGGACGGAAATACCGCCTTAATGCTCTCGGATTATGGTGATACTTTCCTCAAGGATAGAGCCAGATTTTTTCCCTTTGATGTCAAAATTATTGACCAAAAAACCTTCGTAAATTTTAATTATTCGGAGGCAAAACATATCCAAATTGGTGCAGAAATTTTACGAATTAACGGACATTCAGCCGCCGAGATTTTGGATAAAATGATACGCCGAGCTGCATCAGATGCCAAGATTAAATCCGCTATTTTTTGGCGTTTGGAGCAGGAAGGATATGCCTTTGAATTGCTTTCTATTTATGGAGAAGACAAGCAATTTGAGATTGAGTTTAAAAATCCACAAGATACTGAAATTCAAAAAGTTATGGTCATGGCGGTTTCGTACCGCAAAAAAATTACAGATTTCTTAGAAGCCAATGAAAAACAAATCATTGATGCCGAAAATCCATTCAAATTTCAGATTTGGGCAGACCAAAAAACAGCCCTTTTAGATGTGGATGTTTTGGGTGATTTTTTTTCGGGAAATCCCAGTTTTTATAAATTTATCAAAAAATCATTCAAAGAAATTCAAAAACAAAAAATTGAACATTTAATTTTAGATTTAAGGAACAACGCAGCAGGCGAAGAATTGTACGGAGCTTATCTATATTCTTTCCTAACGGATACGACATTTAAACTTTTTAATTGTCAATACATTAACCAAAAAAAGTACAATTTTGCCAGTTTTACGGATGCGGGTTCGAGCCTCAATCGAGAATTTGTGGCGATAAAAAGTACCGAAACCGATTCTGGAAATTATATCATTTCGTTGAATGGTTTGGACGAAAAACAATTCCCAGCGCGCGAAAATTTTAAGGGAAATTTATATATCTTGACCAATGGCGGAACATTTGGCATGGCATCCTATATTACGGGGTTGCTCCAACAAAATCGGACGGCGCCAACTTTCGTAATTGGTTCAGAAACAGGGAGTTCTATCAGAGGCGGGACGGGTGGGCGATTGCCTTATCTGACCTTGCCAAACTCCAATTTGATTTTGACTTTGCCGTTGGTGCGGTATGATTTGGAAATCATCAAAAATCAGGACGAAAAACGAGGCGTTTTACCAGATTATGAAGTCGAATATGAAGCCCAAGAAATTGTACAAATCCAAGATAAAGTATTGGACTTTACGAAAAAATTAATCGAAAAACAACTATCAAAAAGCCATAAATAATCGTATGACAGATTTCAAAAAAACAACTCGGTATCAGGCGACCATCGCTGATTTTGACCGTGCCAATGCTCAAGACCCAAATCTTGAAAATGGCATCGCCAAAGAATTGGTTTATGGGCAACGCATGACGGAAATGTTAGCCGAATTTGCACCTGATTCATCCGAAGAATTATGTTTAGCTGCTCGTTGTCAGCATATTGAACGTTGGAAAATTGCCCGTTCCGATTTTCCGAATGACCGCAAAGGATACCTCAAATGGCGCACCCAACTCAAAATATTTCATGCGGAAAGAGCTGCCCAAGTGATGCAAAAAAATGGCTATGAATCTTCAATAATTCAGAAGGTAGGCGAATTACTCAAAAAGCAAAAATTACGTACCGATGCCGATACACAAACGCTCGAAGATGTGATTTGTCTGGTTTTTCTAAAATATTACTTTTTTGATTTTATACCAAAACATTCGGACGATAAAATCATTTCTATTTTACAAAAAACACGCCTCAAAATGACCGACAAAG
>CAZNYR010000026.1:0-41135 GCA_964577275.1 uncultured Cytophagales bacterium
AGACCAACTCCCGAAACTGTATGGGTTTAGTGTGGCGGATTTTTTCCGTGTTTACAAGACGGCTTGGGTGGCATACAGCCAAAAAATTTCATATATCCGCTCGGCTTTTCCCGGCGAAGTCGTTACGATTCATTCCCGAATCATTTATGCCAATCAGAATACGGCAGTTGTCGAGTACGTCATGAGCGATGAAATGGATACGCAATTAAAATCGGTTTTGTGGACAACTATCAAATATGTGGATTTGAAAACCCAAAGAACAACCAAGCATCAGCCTGAATTACAGGAGTTTATGAATAAAATTGTTTATCAACAAGCCGATTACGACAAGACAGGATTTGATGACCGAGTCAGGAAATTGATTCAGGAATATAAAAGCAACAAACTCTAAGTCTTGCGGGTTTTCCAAAAAAAACACTTTGTCAAAGTCCAAAAACTTTGACAAAGTGGCAAAGTGGCAAAAAAGTATTAAAAAGACTAAAATTATACGTGATTTGCTTCTTTGATATAAAGTTCGATAGCTCCCGTCATGGAAGGCGCATCGGGATGTGGTGCTTGAATATCGAGAATCAAATCGTGTTCGTGAACTGCCTTGGCGGTTGTGGGTCCGAAGGCGGCAATTCGGGTGGCATTTTGCTTAAAATCAGGGAAATTATCAAACAAAGATTGGATTCCCGATGGGCTAAAAAATGCAATCATATCGTAATTTACCTCTGCCAAATCAGATAAATCGCTCGAAACTGTCTTGTAAATAATGGCTTCGGCATAACTGAAGCCGTTTTCGCTCAAATAATTTGGAATGTCATTTTTCCGAATATTAGAACAGGGATACAAAAATTTTTCCTTTTTGTGTTTCTTGAAAGTGGCTAATAAATCGGTGGCGGTGCGTTTGCCCACAAAAATTTTTCGTTTCCGAATCGTAATATATTTCTGTAAATAGTTGGCAGTTTGTTCCGAGATACAAAAATATTTCATTTCGGGGGGCATCTCAAACTTGAGCGATTGACACAAATTGAAGAAGTGATCAACCGCATTTCGACTGGTAAAAATGATGGCGGTATAATCAAGAATATTAACTTTTTGTTTCCTGAACTCCCGTACTTCCACAGGCTCTACATGGATGAAAGGTCGAAAATCAACTTTCAATCCGTATTTTTCTGCTAATTTAAAATAAGGCGAGTTTCCGGTGGGCTTTGGTTGTGAAACCAGAATATTGCGCACCGTTTTCATTCTGTCCTTAATGACAGCAGAAGAGGCTTGGTCTGTCATAATCTATGGCTTGCTTCTACGTTTATTACAAAATTGTGAAAAACTTAACCGACAATAGTACCAAAATGTATTCGGTGGCGCAAAGATACGAAAATAAGTAAATTTTGCGATAGGATACCAATTTATTCAGTTGTATGGTCATCAAAATCAATTTGATGAAAACTAAGCCACAAAACACAAAAATGATGCTATTGGTCAGGCTGGGCATTCGGTCAATGATAAAATTGCTCAAACACATCACGATAGCGGTCAGGGTGCAAAAAAACTGCGCCGTATTGATGTATTGTTGGGTGTGCAACATCGAAACTTGCGTATCGCGATAGAGCATTCCCATGAACTGAATGATGAAATATTTGAGGATAATAAATAGGAAAAAAAATAGAAAAAGTTGTAAAAAACTCATGCCATATTCCCACAAATTTTCGGGAGCAGGATGCAGATGGTCGGTGGTTATCCAAACCGAAAAATCATTCAAAAACCAAATCGAAAATGCCATTGTCGAAGCAAAATAACAAATAAAGCCAACAAAAGATAACACCGAAATTCGTTTTAATTGTCCTGTTTTTTGGAAGGAATCCGCTTTGCGTCGACTCAATAATAGTGCAGAGGATTTATCAAATTGCCAAATCAAAATCATAATTACCAACGGAATGAGCGAAACCAATTTCATCAGACTTCGCAGGTCATTATTATAATGACGCTCGCGCCGAATGCGCTGGAGTGATTCCACGTCTTGTTTTTGTTCCAATTCTGATTTTTTGACCGTATCATGATTGGTCAGTACGATGAGGGCTTTGGGGGCGTGGGATATTTTTGTTAAAGTATAATATGTAATCAGGCAAACCGAATCCGAATCATGCGTCAGTTCTTGGCGCAAACTATCCACATTCCAATAAACGACCCCAGATTTCTGAAACGTATATGAAAGTTGATTATTCATAAACAAATGGGCATTTTTTTGTCCCTGAATTTTCAGATAAAATCCTGCGTATTTTTTGAGGTCAGGACTCAAATGCAGTTGATTGGTGCGCCGATGGATGGGGCGCAAAAACGGTACATAAGCGGATTTCTCCTCATCGTACACGCTCCATTCGTTTTCCAGCGAAAAAATGACCTTTTGGCTGGGAGTTGCCGATAAAAAATACGGAAAACACCACAAAATCCCGATGATGAACAGTTGATGACGCATAAGCAAAAGAGCAAGCCCACAATTTGAAAAGTGAATAGATGAATTTTATATTAAAATCTTACATCTTGACGATTGGTCTAAGATTTGTCCAAAATAATTCCATGCACAAACTTACAGAATAATCCGTTAGGATAAAATCAATCGCTCGAAATCCGACTACCAAAAACCTACGCCTAAAATTTCATGAGCCATACGCCCTCAAATTTTTGGGCATAGTCCGAAAAGGCGTTTTGGGCTTCTTGCTCGGTCTGAAAATCGGCGACCGCCACCCGAAATCTGCCGTCCGAATGAATGATTTTCGGATTTGTAATGGATTGATAATCTGGTTTTTGCAAATATTCAAAGGCATATTTTTTCTTGGCAAAACTGCCGTAAATCAAATAAAATCGGTTGGTTTTTTGGGTAATTATCGGGATATTTTCTGTCGCCAAATCGTGTGTTTGGGCAGGCTGATTTTCAGGTTTCGGGTTTTGGATTTCCGTTTCGGAATCTGCGAGATTTTTAGCGTCAATTTTAGAAGTATCTTCCTGATTTTCAGATTGATAAACGGGTATAAAATCGGGATTTATTTCTGCCCAATCCAAATAAATAAATTGTCCTGCATCGCTTGTCGGAAAGTTGGCTTCAAAACGGAGGCGTGCCACATCCCGATAGACTCTTGAGAGCGTTCTCATCCATTCATCTGCCTGATAACCAACATAAATGACATGAAATTCATGCAAATTTTGGTGGGCGGCTTGGTAATATAATTTTCGGCGAATGCCCTGACAAAAAGCCCTAAAATTGGCTTCCAAATCGACAAATTTCCGATTCTGAACATTGGGTTTGTCTTCATAGGTCGGAAGCCCGACACTCATCAGCCGATTTTGCCACCGAAACGCCAGCGGATTATTGAACCAACGCGGGAACGAACAACTGCCCACGCCACTTTCCGAAACCATAATGCCCGTCAAGAACAAGGGATTAATCTGGTATTCGGTACTAATTTCGGTAATTAATTGGGCTAAAATTTTTGGTGTTATAATTTCTTGATGGTCAATTTGTTGTCTGAAATAAATGCTATTCGGAAAATAATCTGCCAAAAATAATTCCAGACGTTGGGTCATTTCTTTGCCCGTAAAATCTGGTTTTTGGTCGGTGTACTGGAGTTGATAATTTTTCTCATCCCGAAAGAAATCATACGCCACTTGCAAGCCCATTTCTTTATCGTGTGCGGTGCTGGCGAGTAGTGCTTTGGCAGGCAATACGCACCGAAATCCGATGTCAAAATTATAGTTACTTGGCGCACAAAAATCACGCTTTGCGACCCGCAAATAATCGGTATCCGTTGCGCCCCATCCGCCACCTCGTAGGACTTTTGTACGGAAATTTTTACCACCTAACGGATTGGTTTTGAGGGATTTATTATAAATTTCGGCATCATACCAATCCTGACACCAATGACGAATATTTCCTGTCATTTGATAAAGTCCGAAGCCGTTGGGTTCTTCGGATTTGACGGAAACAAGTCGCCATTTTTCGCCTTTTTTTTCGCCTTTTTCGGTGTCGAAATTGGCTTTATTTTCATCAAACGTATCGCCCCACGGGAATTGTTTTTTTTCAAGTCCCGCTCGTGCGGCATATTCAAATTCGGCTTCGGTGGGCAGCCGAAACCCTGTGGCATCAGGTTTCAATTCCCAGATGGGAAATCCCCACGCATCTTTTTGGTCAGTTTGGCGATAAGCGGGTTCAAATCCTTCGACTTTGCTGCGCCAATTACAAAAGTCAATGGCATGATGCCACGTCATTCCTGTTACGGGATAATTCAATTTATGATAGGATTCGTACAAATGATAGGCGGTGTGTTGTCCGCCTTCTTGGACATATTTTTCAAAATCGGCATAAGTAACGGGTGTTTCATCCATATAAAATTGATTTAGGGCGACCCAATGGGCGGGTTTTTCGTCCAAATGAGATGATTCGTTATCGCCCATCCAGAACTGTTCGCCTTGTAGCAGGTGCATCTTTTTGAGTCCGTTCAGCGATTGGGGCAAATGAGGTAAACGGTTGATATGGTAGGGGTTATGCTCATAAATGCAGGCATTCAGCCCCAGAATTAACAAACAAAATGCGATTCGATACATAAACATAAACGGGATAATTTGGCTCGTAAATTTTGACAAAGATAAAAGGGCAAAGGATATGCCATGAATCTGACTTTCGGATTTACCCAAAAAACAAGACATTCTGGCTAATTTTTTGTTATAAATTTGTAGAAAATCAGAGATAAATGGAACAACGAACAAACTTTGTACAACGACTTTGGCACGCAGGCACACAGCCCACGCAGACGAATTATCTGAATCGTAAGATTGTGATTACCAATCAGATAGCATGGTTACAAACCATCATGTCGGGGAGTTATATGCTGAGTCTTTGGGTCAGTTTGCCTGTGTTGGGCTGGATTTCAACGACTTTTTTTTTGACCAACATCCTGATTTTATGGTTCAATTATGCCCGTTTTACGTCTTTGTCCCGCATTATTTTGGCGATTTATCCGAGTGTTGAGGCGGCTTTGTATCATGGCATGGCAGTCAATGCGGACGACCCACTCAGTACGCCACTTTATATGAATTTCATGCTTGCCTGCCTGTATCCTTTTATGGTTTTTGGATGGCGTGAGCGTTGGATGCTACTACTGACCGCATTGGTTGGGGCAATAGGTTTTTTGGCTTTTCCAGCGTATGCCGATTTGATTCCTAAATTATTAACGCCCCAAGATATTGCACAAAATAAAGAAACAGAAACTTCGGTTTATGTTACGGTCATTTTATCGATGTATGTGATGATGACCATCCAACTTTTTGATAATTATAAGGCAACCAAAATGCACTCCGAATTGCGGGAGCAAAGCGAAGCCCAAAACCAAGAAATGGCGAAATCCCAAGCCCAACTCAACGAAACATTCCGCGAACTCGAACAAAAACGCCGACAAGAAAAACAACAAGGGCAAATTTCGTACTGGCTGACACAAATTAATGATATTTTGCACACCGCCAGCCACGCAACGGATGTGTATTCCCGTCTGATTTCGCAAATTGTGGAAGCCTTAGAGGTCAATCAAGGCGGAATTTATAGCGTCAATTACGAAAGCCAAGAGGATATTTATATCGAATTGACGGCTTCGTATGCCTATGAACGTCAGAAATTTGAGGTGCAACGCATCGAACTGGGCGAGGGACTTTTGGGGCAATCTTATCTGGAAAAAGAAAAGGTGTTGCTGACTGATATTCCGCCAAATTACACCAAAATCACGTCCGGATTGGGGGCTGCCACGCCCGCTTTTTTGGCGATTATTCCCCTGAAAATCAATGAAAATATAGAAGGATTTATCGAAATGGCTTCGTTTGAGAGGCTGGAAGATTTTAAAATCGAATTTCTGGAACGAGCAGGCGAAAGCATTGCCTCATTTATGACTTCGGAAAAAGCCCAAAGACGAACACAAAAACTCCTTGAGCAGTCCCAAAGACAAGCCGAAGAATTGCGCCTCAAAGAAGAGGAAATGCGCCAGAATGTCGAGGAGTTGCGCGCCACCCAAGAAAAAATTGAACAAAAAGAGCGCGAGTACATCCAACAAATCAAGGCGTTACAAAAAGAACTCAAAAGCCTTCAGAAATAATCAGCCAAATGCTTCAAATCCAATACCTTTGCACCAAAAAATATCCCAACAGAATGAAAAAATTAGTTTTATTATTAAGCATGGTTTGTGGTGTGATGACACTACGGGCGCAAAGCCACTTACAGTTTGAAAATGTGTTTTATGATTTTGGCAAAATTGCTGGTATTCAGAATATTGAATACAAATTTAGGTTCAAAAATACGGGAACATTACCCATCAAAATCCGAAAAGTAGAGTCCGATTGTGCGTGTTTGAGTTCGGTACATTCGTCAGAATCCATCCAGCCCAACCAAAGCAGTGCGATTACGGTCAAATATTCGCCGTATCGGGCGGGGCATTTTTCCAAAAAATTTGTAGTTTTAACTGATGGAAATTTAGGAGCTTACGAACTGACTATCAGGGGATTTATCGAACCGAGTTCGGACAAAAAAGTTCGTGAATTTCAATATCAAAAAGGCGCATTACGTTTTAAGCGAAAATACTTAAATTTCGGAACTATTGCCCATAATACGCCCGTGAGCCGCAAATTTGAGGTGTATAATCCGAGTGATACGGCGGTCGTTTTTACTGATAAAATCACGGCACCTAAACACATCGGTTTGTTTTTTGATTCAACGCACATTATCGCCCCTAAATCGTCTGGTTTTCTGGTCGTTACGTATAATCCCAAATTACAATCCGAACATGGTTATTTGCAAGAAAGCGTGATGATGTACACCAAAAATGAGCAAAATCAGGAAGTTCCGATGACGGTTTCGATTCATTTATTGCCCCAAAAACAAAAGCCAACAAAAGCCCAAATCAGAGCAGAAACCGACCAAACGGCGCAAACTTTATCGGAAAAAACAACGCCAAAAGATACGCTACAAGTATCTGAAAATCAGGCGTTAGGCAGTCCGAAAATTGTCTTGAGCGAGCCGAGCCAAAATCTGGGCGAAATTTATCCGAAAATGACAGTTTCGACCGAATTTGAAATCCTGAATCAAGGCAGACAACCGCTCGTGATTGAGGATATTGTCGGGGGCAAAAATTGTATTATTCAGAAAATCATCACCGAACCCATCCCTGCAGGCGAAAGTCGTGTGCTTGAAGTACAAATCGTGCAATCGGTCAGGCAAGGCGAGCAGAAAGCCGTATTTACGATTTTTTCTAATGACCCTGAACATCCTCAAATTCAGGGCGAAATCGTGGTCAAAGTCATTACCGAAGATTAATACTGATTTTTTAAAGTGTCGATTCCATTACCCAAAAATCGAAAATGAAATAATTTAAAGATTTTTTTTGATTTTAAAATTGTATCTTTGTTCAATTTGGTAGGCTACGCAAGGTGTGTTTTTGCCTACCAAATATCGGTTTTTGTAGGACTTTGTAACCTGATAGAAAGTGGATTTATTTGACAAATTACAAGTAGATAACAGCCCCATAGGGCAGCACGCCAAAGTAGGACACGGTTATTTTTCATACCCCAAATTAGAAGGCGAATTAGCCCCACGCATGAAATTTCGGGATAAAACGGTCTTGAATTGGAGCTTGAACAATTATTTGGGCTTGGGAAATCATCCCGAAGTCCGCCAAGCAGATACGGAAGCCACGCAAGCCTACGGATTAGCTTATCCGATGGGTTCTCGGATGATGTCAGGCAATTCTAATGTGCTGGAAGAATTTGAACGCCAACTCTCCGAATTTGAGCAAAAAGAAGATACCGTAGTCGTTAATTATGGGTATCAGGGCATTATGTCGGCGATTCAGGCACTTTTAGGACGAAAAGATGCCGTCATTTACGATTCGGATTGTCATGCTTGTATCGTGGATGGTTTGTGGTTGAGCATTGCCAAGCGGTTTGTTTTTCCACATAATAATATCGAAAGTTTTGAGAAACAACTCAAGCGTGCCAAAAAATACACCGAAAATACGGGCGGTGGCATTCTGGTCGTTACCGAGGGCGTTTTCGGTATGATGGGCGATATTGGCAAATTACGCGAAATCGTTTCTTATAAGGAAGAATACGGTTTCCGACTCTTGGTTGATGATGCACATGGTTTCGGTACGTTAGGCGCAACAGGCGCAGGCACGGGCGAACATCTGGGCGTTCAGGATGAGATTGATGTTTATTTCTCTACGTTTGCCAAATCCATGGCAAGCATTGGCGCATTTTTATCCAGCAGCGAGCAGGTCATTCAGTATTTGCGCTATACGATGCGTTCGCAGATTTTTGCCAAAACATTGCCCATGCCTGTTACGATAGGAAATATGAAACGTCTGGAAATGCTACGCACCCAACCCGAACACAAAGAAAAGCTCTGGGTGGTCGTCAATGCACTCCAAAAAGGACTTCGGGATAGAGGCTTCAATATCGGAAATACCGAATCTCCCGTAACGCCTGTGTTCTTATCAGGTGGCACCAACGAGGCTGGAAATCTCATCATTGATTTGCGTGAAAATTACAATATTTTCTGTTCGGTTGTGGTTTATCCTGTTGTGCCGAGAGATGTCATTTTATTACGATTAATTCCGACCGCAGCACACACGATGGAAGATGTCGAGGAAACGATTCGTGCCTTCGAGCAGATTAAAGATAAATTGATAGGTGGGCAATATGCGAATGCAGAATTAGCCTCACAAACCTAAGAAATAAGACTTTTCTTAGATAAAATATAACGATACAAGGCAATTTCTAAAAAAAATGCCACAAAACGGGCTTTAATCCAAAGAAACGCCTAAATAGGGAACGCAAAACCGCTTTTACACGTAATTAGGGGCGGTTAGATTGTCAAAACCCTTAAATTTTTGAGTTATGGACAAATACGAAGAGTTACGAAAACTCGTCTTAGAAGGCGAAGAAGATTTCCAAAAATTTTATGATAAAGGAAATCAAGCTGCGGGAACGAGAGTTCGCAAAAGAATGCAAGACCTCAAAAACTTGGCGCAAGAAATCCGAGTGAATGTCATTGAGGTTAAAAATTCACGTACTGAAGAAGAGAGTTAATCCCATTCTTCGGTCAGGAAAAAAATCGAGGCTACTCCCCAAAAGGAAGTAGCCTCTTTCTTTTGGGGGGAAAATTTATGTGAACCATACGAAGTGTCGGTTTACTGACAAACCTTTTTTGTGGGTTAGGAGTTTTAGAAGATAGTTAGTTTTTAAAACCCAAATCAAATAATTTATTCAAATTATGAAAAAGTACGTAGTAACATCAGGATTATTTTCCTTGCTTATTTTGCTTAGTTCGTTTACTGCCATGAAAATAGCTGGCGATGCCCCCAAATGGGATTTGGATGCGGTACACAGCTCGATTAAATTTAGTGTAAACCACATTTTTACGCCTACCATCGGTACTTTTGATAAGTTCAGTGGCACGCTTCACTTTGACCCCGAAAATTTGGAGGGCAGTAAAGCCAGCTTCACCATTGACGTAACCAGTGTCAATACCAAAGAAGCCAAACGCGATAAACATTTGCAATCAGGTGATTTTTTTGATGCCAAAAAATATCCGACCATGAAATTTGTTTCCAGCAAATTCACGAAAAAAGATAGCAAAAATTACGAAATGGAAGGCAAACTTACGATTCGGGACGTAACCAAAACCGTTAAATTACCTTTTACTTTGTTGGGTATCCAAGACCATCCGATGAAAAAATCACAAAAAGTAGCGGGCGTAAAATCTAAAATTACGATTGATAGAAACGATTACGGCGTGGGTTCAGGAAGTTGGGCGGCAACCGCAGTAGTAGGAAATGAAGTGGATATTGAAATTATTTTGGAATTAACCCGAAAGAAATAAACTACGATTTCGTTTTCGTAAAATATTGATTTGTAAAACTTTAACGGAAAATTTTGCTCAAGCAAAGTTTTCCGTTTTTTTATTGAATTTAAGATTAATAATCATTATATTCAAATCAAAATGTAAACTAAATTTGAATCACTACGATTTAAGAATATTGTAATCTTGTCAAACAATAACATTTATAACCGCACCCCCATAATCGTAATATCATCACGCTGCACTTGATTGGTCATAAAGGTATCTAACTCTTTTTCAAGGAGTTGGCGTTGCGTTGGGGTATCATAACGGCTAATTTTGTGGAGCAAATGAAAGAATCGGGTTTTGCCATATTTCCGATTCGAGGTATCGTTTTGGTCAATCATGCCATCGGTACAAAGATAAATCATCTCGTCCCGAAATAAGATGAGTTCCGTGCTGACAAAATCCTTCTGGGCATGTTTTGACCGTCCGCCAATCGAACGATTTGTTCCCTTAACTTGCTGAATCGCATTATCCTGACTGTAAAATAACGAACTTTTTGCGCCCGCATACACGATACGCACATTCTGGATTTGGTCGGGGATATTTTCGACTACGCACAAACAAACATCCATGCCGTCATCATTTTTATTTTCCTCTTGATGCAAGGCTTCTTTGACTTCCCGATGCAGATTTTCGAGAATTTCGGCGGGATTAAAAATCTTATCTTGCGTAATGATTTTGGTCAATAACGTATGCCCAATCATGGACATAAACGCCCCAGGAACGCCATGTCCCGTACAATCTACGACAGCCAAAAACTTTTTATTATATTTTTCGACAAACCAATAAAAATCGCCTGAAACGAAATGTTGCGGACGATAAATCACGAAATACTCGCTAAAATGCTTCAATAAATCATTGTCATCAGGCAAAATGGCGTGTTGAATCCGTTGGGCATAACGCAGGCTATCGAGCAATAATTTTTGTTTTTGTTCTATTTTCTCGGATTTTTCTCGGATTTCCGAAATATTGCTCTGTACTTTCTGGAGCATAAACGTAAAATCTCCTGCCAGCCTTCCGATTTCATCTTTGGTATTAAAGGTCTGTAAATCAATATTTTTGGAAAAATCACTGGCAATTACTGCATGAATCGAATTGGATAAATCACTAACGGGATTACTCAAAATTCGGGTGGCATAAAGTGCAATTAAGATGTTAAAAACTACGCCAATCGAAATAATAATCATCAAAGTAATCTGAATATTTTGGCGAATATGCACCGATTTGGTAAAGACAATATCATCAATTTCATTGATTTTTATTTCGACTTTGGAAGCTACATCGACCAAATCTTTTTTCATGCCTTTTTTGCGATGGTCAGTACCGATAATTTTCTCAATATGAACGAGTTGTGCAAACGTATGGGCGTAATCATCCACCAACTTGAGGTATCCGTTGCGGGCTTCGGGATTGGGGATTTTTTCCCGAATATCCCATTTGAAAAGTTCGGTAATTTGTAATAATTTATGCAAATAATTCGTATCCTTCCGAAGGATGTAATCTTTTTCGTGTCGGCGGATGGTCAGCAATAAAACCCTATCAATGGGATGATTATCAGCCGAATCCTCGATGGCATGAATGTAACGGCGCATTTCGCCTTCCAGTCCATAATCCCTGAATCCTCGTTTTTTGACCGTATCGACCAGTTGATAAAAAATCGTATTGTACTCCAGAAGGCGTTTGGTCAGGCTGTCGAGTTGCTCGTCAATGCCAAAATTTTCTTGGGATTCTAACTTGCGAAGCAACCGAATTTGGTCGTTTACCTGTTCGGAAAGTTCCCGTCTTCGGCGCAAATAATCGCTATTTCCTGTGGCATAAAATTGACTATTTACGGTTTCATCCGTAAAAAAATTTTTCTCTAACTTGATGATTAACTGCACTTTACGGTCAACGGTCGTGAGCGTAGAAATGATATGGGCGATGCGTTCCTTTTTCGTATTAAACCAAAGGTTCGTTGCCGTAATCAAAGCACCAATCATAAAAAACACGGTAAATGCAAAAATCATTTTTGCTTTGATGGTTCGGAACTCAAACTTCATTTTTTTGCTATTAATATTCTCTGATACCTTAACAATAGACATACCGAAAAGTGAATAAGTTTTTCAGACAATGATTATGTATTTGTTAAATAAACTTTGCCTATGTGTTAAAATCACAAAATGATTGTCAGTTTGTATGAATGTTTCCATTGGCTTAATATTGTGCAAAATTATCCAAACAAAGTGATAACATTGTCCTTCATAGATTATGCTTTTGTAAATGATGAAATTGAGAATTTCATATTAAATTGACGTAGCTTAAAGACAAGTTTTGTTACTTTTTTGAGGTTGCAAAACTGTTAAATCACTTTAACATGAGGTTAAAGATAGATTAGCCCAAAAAAATGGAATGTATGAATTTGAGAAGGTTAGTTTTATTTATAAATATGTAATCAATACGTCATAATTTTGTCATTTATAGCGATTATTTATGAATTTAATATGACTGAAAAACCGTTTAGTTTTGTTGTTTTATTGATAAAGTTCAACTTAATAACGAAAAAATCTAATTATAATTGCTTATTTTTGGCGGTCGATTTAGTGAACGGGAATCAATCTTTCGGTTTTTGGCATTAAATACAGATATTTCGCCTCAAATTTGTGTACACAACAAATTAAAACAATAAAAATACACTTGATAAAATCGGATATTCATGGAATGGGAATCGGTTTATATGATATTGGGCTTTATGTTCGCCTCTTATGCTGTGGTGGGCAATGACGTAATTCAGACGTTAGGCACGTTTTTGAGTTCAAACAGCCACCGAAAATGGTACATCTTGTGGGGCTATACCGCTACCATCATGAGCATTGTGCTGGTATATGGCTGGGCAAATTATGGCGGTGATGTATCGCATGGGCGTTTGGCTAAAGTGCCTGTACCTGAGGTCTTTGAGTGGTGGTACATGATTCCGCCTATGGTGCTGATGCTGATTACTCGGTTGGGCATTCCCGTCAGTACGACCTTCCTGATTTTGAGTGTCTTCTCCTCGGCATTGATTGGCAAAATGCTAACCAAATCCCTGATAGGCTATGGCGTGGCATTTGGGATAGCCTGCGTGGTTTACTTACTGATTTCCAAAGCCTTAGAGCATAAATTCAGGAATTCAACCATGACGCAAAGCCAAGAAAAAATATGGACAATCTTGCAGTGGGTTTCTACGGGTTTTTTATGGAGTCAGTGGCTAATTCAGGATTTAGCAAATATTTATGTGTTTTTGCCTCGTGAGTTGGATGCCGTTTATTTTGGCGCATCTTTGGTCTTGATTGTGGGTTTACAGGCTTATACTTTTTATAATCAGGGCGGTGCCGTGCAACAAGTCGTTACGAGCAAAACCAATACGCAAGACATTCGTTCGGCTACCATTATTGACTTTTTGTATGGTGTTATCTTGCTGATTTTCAAGGAGTGGAGTAAAATTCCGATGAGTACGACATGGGTTTTTGTGGGTTTGTTGGCGGGCAGAGAATTGATGCTGCATTTACAATTACAAACCAAGCCCAGTTTTTCGGCGGTCTGGAAAATTATTATAGTAGATTTAGCCAAAATTTTTGCGGGGCTTGCCGTTAGTATCGCCTTAGTGTATTTATTACAATGGATTGCGACAATTTCTTAAATTAGTCTTGGGAGTTTTTGACAAAATTGATGGAAGCTCCAAATAATTTTTGATACCCAAAAGTTTTTTATAGTTTTGTCCATAAAAATGAGAGGTAGGACAAATGATACGTTGTTTGTCTTGCCCAAATATTTAGGAAATCAATAATTATGGCTACTACTTCAGACCTTTCCAAAGGAGTATTTATTCGATACAATGGCGCATTATGCCAAGTTTTGAATGTGGTTCACCGCACACCGGGCAAGGGACAAGCTGTCTATCAGGTCAAGATGCGCAACGTACAAACGGGCAAAGCCGCCGAGAATCGTTTTCGGTCAGGCGAAAGCATCGAGTTGGTGCGAGTCGAACAGAAAGAATTACAATATTTGTATCAGGAAGCGACCAATTTGGTGTGTATGGATAATGAAACCTTCGAGCAGATTTATGTTGATTCGCTTTTGTTTGGCGATATGCTCAGATTTCTGAAAGAAGGCATGAGCGTTTTTATCTCGTTTGATGGCGAAAACCCAGTGGCTGGCGAAGCACCCAAGCAGGTCGAATTGGAAATTACCTACACCGAACCGGGCATCAAAGGCGATACCGCAACGAATACCCTCAAGCCTGCCGAAGTCGAAACAGGTACCGAAGTGCGAGTGCCGTTATTTTGCAATACGGGCGATATTATCCGAATTGATACCGAAACAGGTGAGTATGTCGAACGGGTCAAAAAATAATTATTTCGCATTTTAATATCATAAAAAGCTCCATATCAAGTATTTGGGGCTTTTTTTATGAAAATGATTTTCTTGATTTTTTTGAAATTTGTCCTCGATGGATTGAAAAATAATACCCATGCGCCCACCCAACTCAGGCGTTTGGCTCTTGATTGAAAATTTCGTACTTTGTCAAACATTTTCCAAAATAAGATATTAATTATTCACAACGATTTACTACCGAACCGTACACCTTAGAGAAATATACTGGAAATGAAAAAGATGCCTTTATTTTTATGCCTGTTTTTGACGATTCTTCAGCTTCATGCACAAGTATCCTTTGTGATTGATAAATTACCTCAAAATACACCTGCAAATGCTGAAATTTATCTGACCAGTTCATTTAATAGTTGGAAACCTGACGATGCTGTCTATAAATTAGTCCAAGACGAAGATGGCAAATATCGCATTACGTTGCCCGAAAAATTTACCCATTTTGAGTACAAATTCACGCGTGGAAGTTGGGCGACAGTAGAAGGGCGAAATAATGGACATCCACGAGCCAACCGAATCCTGAATAACGAGCAGGGCGAACCTCAAACCATTATCGTGCAGATACAAACTTGGGAAGATTTGGGGAGCGAAATGATGGATTCAACCCAATTAGCGAAGATAACTTTTGTCCTCGATAAAATTCCTGCGAATACGCCTCAAAATGACGAAATCTTCATTACGCATCCCATGAATGATTGGTTGCCAAATGATTCGAGTATGAAACTAAAACTCACGCCAGACGGCAAATATACCATCACCATCCGAGAGGCGATGCCCATTTTTGAGTACAAATTTACGCGCGGAAACTGGGCTTCGGTGGAGGGTGCAGAGCAAGGACAAACCCGCGCAAACCGCCTATTTCGGAATCCGAATGGCGAAGACCAAACCGTACACATAGAAATTTTGAGTTGGGAAGACCTCGAAGATAATACCGCCAAAGCCGTATCGCCCGTTACGTTTGTAATTGAAGAAATCCCCGAAAATACGCCACACGATGCCGTATTTTTTATCGCCGGAAATTTTAATGAATGGAATCCGAGCGATTCGGCATACCGACTTTATCCCACACAAAACGGAAAATATGCCGTTACGCTGGTCGAAGATTTAGATATTTTAGAATACAAATTTACGCGCGGAAATTGGTATTCGGTCGAAGGAAATTCATCAGGACAGGCACGACAAAACCGTGTGTTTCATAATCTGACCGAGGGCAAAAAAACTGTCCCCGTCAAAATCGAAACATGGGAAGACTTAGAACCGGGCATGACACCGTATATGTATATGCTTAGTTTGGCTGCATTTCAGGGCATTTTATTGGCACTTGCACTCGGAAGATTGCAAAATAATAACCGCAAGGCAAATAGATTGTTAATTGTTTTAATCTTAATGATTTCGTTCAGTATTCTTGCTAAATTGCTGGCGATTGACCGCGATGTGTTCAAGGCTTTCCCAAAATTAATTCTTGTCCCTGACCTCATTATATTTTTGTATGCGCCTGTTTTTCTGATATATATACGCGAATTATTGACCACGCCCTCACAAAACCGAACCGCACGCCGATTTTTGTTTGTCCCATTTTTGTTGCATCTGATGGCGTATGTGCCGATGCTCATGCAGGAAAATCAGGTATTTGAGGAAGATATTGTCAATCGGGTTTTTCTCCCGATGTTTATTGTGGTCGGTGCTACGGGGCTGATTTACAATACGTTCTATTGGATAAAATGCAATCGAATTATTCGAGGCTATCAAAGCGTGAGCGAAGAAGAATATTCCTTCGACCAAAATGTACGCTATTTGGTAATGGTCATGAATATCAAAGCCATTTGTATCGCTATTTGGTGGCTTAATTACATAGCTGCTATTATCGGTTATTTTATCAATTATGACATGGTCGAAATCAATAATTTTGGGATTGACCTCGTTTGGGTCGTATTTGCATTTTTGACCTATTTTCTTGGTTATTATGCGATGAGCCAGCCTGAACTTTTCAAATTACCCGAAAAAATAAAAAATTCTGAACAAGATAGCGATACCGCAGAAGAGGCAAAACCACAAAAAAAAGAACCTGACGAAATGGTCATTCGATACAAAAAAGAACTCGAAAAAGTAATGATTCAGGATAAACCTTACATAAATCCGAAATTAACCCTTGCCGAGCTTGCCGAAATGACAGGCACAAATACGCACACGCTTTCCAAAGTAATTAATGATGGATTCGAGATGAATTTTTATAATTTTGTCAATTTGTATCGTATCGAAGAGTTTAAGAAAATCGCACAAAAGCCTGATTATAAGCACTATACACTTTTGGCATTGGCTCTCGAAGTGGGATTTAATTCCAAAACCGCCTTCAATCGAGCCTTCAAAAAATTAACAGGTTACACACCTAAGCAATTCTTAGAAGCTGAAAAAGAAGGCGCAACCACAAGCAATGCAGGGTAAAAATTACCATCTTACCGAAGCACAAATTTAGAACGCATTTTTTGTGTTTTTCCAAGAATCTCAAGAATATAAATACCATGCGAAACAGCTCCTAAATCGAAAGCTAATTCCGATTTTCCGTCCTGATTTTCACTCAAAATTAGCCGTCCCGAAGGAGAAATAATTCGGATTTGTACCCGCTGATTTTGTAAGGAAATTGGCAACCGCACCCGAAATTTTCCGTAATTCGGATTGGGATAAATTTGTAATGTATTAGACTTCAAATTTGTGTTTTTTGTGCCTGTAACTATCTCATTTTCAGGCAAATTTATTGTCCAAATTCCTCTTCCGTGTGTGCCGATAACAATTTGATTATCCCGAATTTTCATTTCCCAAATCGCTGTGGCAGGAATCAAATTTGAGAGATAATGCCAAGAAATTCCGTTATCCATACTCTCAAAAATTCCGATTTCTGTGCCTGCCCAAATTCGGTTTTGACTTTTCGGAAAAACAAGCATCGAATAAGTCGCTACGTCAGGAAAGCCATTTGTACTTTTTCCAGATTCAAATTGCGTGATATCCTTCCAACTTTCGCCCAAATCCGTAGAACGTAAAATTTTGGATTGCCCCGCCACCGAAAACAAGGCAAAAACCGTCATGGAATCGCTGGGATGCGGATAAAGCCCCGACAAAGGAGCTTGAAAATGCGCCGTATTTTGCGTTTTCCGAAAGGTCAAACCGCCATCTGTCGAAACGTGTAGATTTGTCAAATCAGACATTCCCGCACCCGCCCAAACATAATTCGGGGAAGATTCCGAAGGACGTACTATCAAACTTTCGACCGAACTCACTGAATTTGAGGAAGTTCTATACACCCAGTTTTCCGAAATTGTTTGGCGTTTCCACGAAATTCCAAAGTTTTCCGAACGCCAAACGCCACTTATGCCTACGGCAAAAACCACATCAGGCGAGTGCGTGGCATACCCTAATCGGGTCATAAATCCAGACTTTTCCGCATCGTTTTTGTCTGATATTGAGCCACTTGCGGTTGTCCAGTTGCGCCCGCCGTTTTGTGTTCGGTAGATTTGATTATTGTATAAGGTCGCCAAAATTTTGTTGGGGTCGGTGGCGTGCCAAATCGTTTCAAAGCCATCCCCTCCTCGAACTCGCTCAAAAATTGTATTATTCAAAGATTGTAAAGTGCCATTATCTTGCGCTCCGCCGATATAAATTTCCTCGTTTGGTTTTTTGTCCACGCCATAAAATTGCACCGTATTGTATTGATTGGAACGATTCTCAAATGACTTGCCCTCATCCACCGAATAGGCAATTCCGCCATCATTACTGTTCAGAATATGGAATGTTCCGCTCGGTTGCGGAATGAACGTAAGGTGGTGATGGTCAGGATGTAAGCCCTGATTTTTGCCTGTATATTCATTGTAAGCATCCGAAATATTTTCGGAGATAGTACGCCGTAATTTGGGCGTATCATAAATAATTTGGAACGTAGTTTCAGGCAAATTTGCAGCATCCCAGACCGCATCTTTCGGTAAAAACGCCCAAAGCATATACATATTTTGGAATTGATGCCCGCCATTTTGGGCAATATTATTATTCACAACTTCCTGATAATCAATAGAATGAATGTACATATATTCTCGTGATTCCTCCGTGGCAACTTCCGAATTGGTATTTCGATGAATTAGATTAAACTTTCCATCTCGTCCTTGGTCGCGAAACGAAAAGGCTAATTGTCGATTATTAGTAATATCCCATACCTCAAATGGAACATCAACTAAATCAATAAATTCATATTCATTATCCTGAACACCGCCCGTGCGTCCTTCAGGGACAAGAAAGCGATGGGCTTTTTGTTTTTTGTTTTTTCCAAATCGAATTTCGACCGAAACCGCATCGCTATTGACATTAAGTTTTTTATCCCATTGATTAAAATTTGTTACCCGCACAAAATCCATAAATTGTTGAGTATCATTTTGTTGTATGGCTAATAATTGCTTTTCAAATTCAAAATAGGTTTCATTTTTGACCGTAAATCTGAATAAATTTACGCCACCCGTCAATACAATATTTTCATCAAAAGGATGTACCGCAATGACATTGGCATACCAACCTAAATCACCCAAAAAGTTAGAGTAGTTTGATGATATTCCTAATTTTGTCCAATTTTGTCCTGCATCTTCTGATACAAATAATGCCGAGTTTGAGGCAGAAATTTCGGTAGAGGCATAAATTTTATTTGGGTTTTGAGGCGAAATAGCTAAGGCGGTTCGGGCGGGTAAATGCAAACTTTTCACAGGATTTAAAATAGGATTTTTCCAAGTTTTCCCGCCGTCCGTAGATTTCAAAATTCCTTTTTCATTGACCGAAGCATACAATGTATCAAAGTTATCGGCATGAAAAGCCAAGTCTTCCACCGAATTAGTAGCCTGATAAACCATTGTCCACGTCTGTCCACCATTTTCGGTTTTATAGATGCCTGTTTGGGTTGCTAAAATAAGAATATTTTGATTCTTTGGATGAATTATTAAATCATTGATGTATTGAAAATCAACCTGATTTGTCGTTGATTGTAATTGTTCCCATGTTTTCCCTTTGTCCGTAGTTTTAAAAATTCCATTGCCGATTGGCGACCCAAAATTTCCAAATCCTTCGCCTGTTCCTACGTATAGTATCTGTGGATTTGATGGCGATTGCACCATGCAAGAGACGGCTAAATTAGGTAAATTTTCGGTCAGATTGAGCCAAGATTGTCCCGCATTTTCGGTTTTCCAGATGCCTCCTCCGACACTTCCCGCAAACCAAGTTTTTTGACTATCATCCTCATAATCAATTAGAACTGCACGCGTTCTGCCTCCAATATTTGAAGGACCTCGTTCAATAGCGATGAGTTCATCAGTTTCATAACGGGCAGTTTGTGCCAATTTTTGCGCCTGATACCAAGCCCGAAAACGATAGTTAGATAGGTATTGATTTTGGGGAACGCCTCCTGTTTTTATAAACTGAAAGTACGTGAAAAAACTATCGGGCTTATCTGCTCGTTTTTCTTCTTTTTTGGTATCGTTATTTTCAGATGTTTGCTTATGTTCAACATCACATGAAAGAAATAACAAAATTGTACTAAAACAGTAAACTAACATAAATGATAGATGGCGCATAAAGAAATTAAGTTTATTTTGTTGGATAAATAATAAGGTATAATTTTTTGATTATCAGACACAAAAATAAAAAATGACCTTATCGAAAGCGAATCAAAAAAACTTTTGTGTGTTTTTTTGAGTTTTGAATGCTTTAGTTTATTGTAACAAAATGATTATCAAATAGTTGGCGAATCAAAAAAAATTCTTTTGGAAATCATAAATTAAAAAAAAGATGTCGAAGTTAATTCATCAAACTTACGGGAATCGTATCCGAAATCGAGCCTGCGGTATTTGCCAACAAGAAGGTAAGTATCTGTTAATCAATCATCAAGGATTGGGGAAACCTGATTTTTGGTCGCCTGTGGGTGGAGGTATTGAGTTTGGAGAAACGGCTCAAAATGCACTTATCCGAGAATTTGAGGAAGAGGCAGGTTTAAGAATACAAGTGCTTGATTTTCTGTATGTTTCCGAATTTATTGGCTTGCCTTTGCACGCTTATGAGTTTTTTTTCTCGGTCAAAATTTTGGCTGGAAAACTGGTACAGGGATATGACCCAGAACTACCTAAAAATCAACAACTTATCCATGAAATAGCCTGGTTATCTTGGGCTGAAATTCAACAAATACCTCATGAATGTAAACACGCTATTTTTTGGGATACACAGCCCAAGTTTTTACGGACAAATCATTCATTTTACTGTTAAAAATTATCTTTTATCACAAAAAAATGCAAAGATAGTTTTGAAAGTTGTATAATTTTTGTGGTAAGGAAATATATCTTAAAACGTTAAAACTCCGTTCGTAGGAACAAATCTTTCGTACCTCGAATTTATCTTATTAAAGTGCAAAACTCCAAAGAAATGAAAAGACTTTCTATTTTGATATTTTTTCTGGGGATGATGGTCGGTTATTTATCAGCAGAAAACACTCATCCTGAGTATGTTACGTTAAAAACAATGGCGGTAAAAAGTCCTGTTCAGAATATCCGATTCAGTCCTGATGGGAAGTGGCTGGCGGCGGGTTCGCAAAATGGTTACGTTACGTTATGGGAGGTCGAAACGGGTAAACTTTTACGGCGTTTTTGGGCGCACAATAAAACAGTAAATGAAGTTACTTTTAGTCGGGATGGAAAATTATTAGCCAGTGCGGGCGCAGACGGTTTGGTGAATATTTGGAACTTGGAAACAGGCAATAAAATGGGCGTTTATCGGGTCAAAAAATACCTCACTCGTTCGGGTCAATCGTTTGATTTTGTGTCTTTTGTGGATTTTTCTAAGGATGGAAAGTTCGTTTATTTTGGGGGCGATAGTGGCTACATTATGAGTGCCGAAGTAGGAAAAAGACGCAGTGCTAAAATGGTATATTCAAGTAATCATCGGGACGGCGAATGGTATTTTTCGATTACGGGCGGGACGGTTTCGGAAGATGGCAAAAGTCTGATTTTTTGTGTGGGCAGAGAATTACATCAAATTGATTTACAGGATTTTTACCTCAAACAAAAATTGCATTATCACAAAAATCCGACCTCGAAATCCTTACATTTTAACGATGTGGTTACGGGTCCTTTTCTGAACGGAGTGGCGACATGGACGTATGATGGACGAGTTACGTTTTGGGATTTGCAAACGGGAAAAGAAATTTCGAGTATGCAAGTATCTGATAATGAAACATATAGCGCAGCAGCATTTGATAAAACACGTTCTTTGATGGCAACAGGCGCAAGCGAAAGTGTGGCGAAAGTGTGGGATTTGCAACGGGGCAGACAAATTGCAACGCTCAAAGGACACACCCAAGAAGTACGTATGACTCGATTTCATCCGCACAAACATTGGATTGCTACTGCCAGCACAGATGGCACGATTCGGATTTGGGGCGAAAAACCCGAAGAGGAAATCCCGCCTGCTTTGGCATCAATTCGTAAAATTGACCCGGTTCAGATGCAAAAGCAAACGGATATAGCGACCAAAAAAACATCAAAAATGATTTTTTTTCAAGGAAAGTTACTTGAGAAAGGAGAAACGATAAATTTGAAAAAAGTACGTTTTGAAAGAGGAAGTTATATTTTACAAACTGAAGGCACTACACAATTACAGGAATTAGTGGAACTCATGTTGCAGCATAAAGACTTGATAATCAGACTGGAAGGACATACCGATAATGTAGGCGACCCACACAAAAATAAAGCCTTGGCGCGCCGAAGAGTTTTGGCAGCCAAAAATTATTTAATTATGAAAGGTGTTTATGAGCAACGTATTGATATTCAGGCTTATGGAGGTGAAAAGCCCATCGCTCCGAATGATACTGAAGAAAACCGACAAAAAAACAGACGCATCGAACTGAAAATTTTGGACTTATAAACTTCATACGACCAGAAGAGCGACGGCTGTGTCCTCTTCAACCGACCTTAAATAATTGGTAGTGTGTGGTTTTGGTGGTGTAAAGAATATGTTTCTATGACCACCCTACTTTCTTTAGTCGCCATCATTATCATTGAACGTAACGGTAATGCTCAAAGCACTTGCCAAATCGACTTTAAATAAGACCAATAAATCGCGGACAGCAATGTACAAATGCGCTACTTTTTCAGGCTCAGAAATCACCATCTCAGCTAATGGTTTGTTTATATTTTGTAGTGCTGACAAACATAGTTCAAACTGATTCTCAATACTTTTAGAAAGTAAAATATCACCTTTTCGATAATTTTTTAGTTCGATTAGTTCGTGTAAACCAATTATGGACAAATGCCCAAAAACTGAAGCCTGAATTCCCTTCAAATTTGCCTGAATAATCTGGGTCGAGCATCCACTCAGGAAGGCTTCGGCATCTTTAGGGTTTGGAGTTCCGCCATTGTCTTTGCCAAGTGGTTTGGCTAATTTTGAATTTACAATTTCTTCTAATAATGCAATTTGAGCATTGACTAAAACATTAAGTGAACCATCTACACCATTTTGAGTTTTAGACTGAAAATTAACGATGTCATCTTGCCAAATTTGATTTAATGTGGCGGATTGCGTCAGTAAATCGGCTGTCATGGCGGTTAAATACTGGGCTTTTCGGTCGTTGGAAAAACTTTCAAGAACATCTTCTCCAAAAAGCAAATATTCGATGGCGGGCAAACCTTTAGTCGTTGAACCCGAATTACTGACAAAACTTTCGTCTAAAAATTCGGTCGCCTTCAAGTTATTATCAATGAAATGGGCATTGGTTTTCCACTTTCCAATTTTGAAGTGCATAAATTGACTTTTAGCCTCTCCAAACTCGAATACTTCGCACTTTTTCCACGCTAACTGGGTGCTTTTCCACTGGTTTTGTACAGCGATAAGTTGATTTTCGGAAGGATTATCCTGAAAAATTTTGGTTGCTTGGTGAAGTTTTTGGCATTCATGCTGAAAATTTTGATGAGATGGCAAAATGACCATTTCACCAATATTTTTTAGCACGGTTTCACGGTCAAGTGCTTCGATTTCATTAGAATCTGTACCACAAGACATCAAAGATACAAACATTAGGACTAACCCAATCTGGTAATATTTCATCATAAGTGAACGATTTAAATGTGGTTTATCGTTTGGTTTTGATGTAAGTTATTGATTTTCAAATAATTATAATACTTAATATACTGTACTATTTAAGTTTATAAAGATTCCAAAAACTGGAGCAATTGTGAGCGTTGATTTTTATCTAATTTAATGAAATTATTTTTGGAACTCTCCGCCTCTCCGCCGTGCCATAAAATGGCTTCTTCCAGATTTCTGGCTCGTCCGTCATGCAGATAATATGTGTGGTGATTAACGACATTAAATAGCCCGATTCCCCACAAAGGAGGCGTTCGCCATTCTTGACCATTTGCCTCAAAATCAGGACGATTATCAGCCAAACCATCGCCCATATCATGCAAAAGTAAATCGGTGTAAGGTCGTATGGTTTGGTCGGAAAGTGCCGAAAAAGTGGGATGCGTACCCGTTTCCATTTTGGAAATATGACATTTTTCACAACCGATTTTATTAAATAACTCCTTGCCTTGCAAAACATCTGCATTATCCACGCTTCGCCGTGCTGGCACTGCCAGGGTTGAGGAGTATAAGACCACTTTTTGTAAATCTTCATGGCTAATTTCGGGATTTCCGCCATGTACTATTTTATCACAATCGACATTTTTTGGACAATTATTTTTTTTAAACAAAAATGTTGTAATTCCCATATCGCCCAAAAATGCACCTGCGGTTTGTTGCAACAAACTGGGCTGATTTGCCTTCCAGCCAAAACGACCTAATGTCGTGGTTTGGTTTTTTTCGTCCCACACGTAATTTGGTCGTCCCGAAATGCCGTCATTATCGGCATCATTTTCATCGGCATTTTGCAAGATTGTTTGTTGGCTAATTGCCTCCAATAATCCCAATCCAATCATTTGAGGTGCAACTCGTGGCGAAATTTTGACTGCCGAACTCATCTGCCCGTATGCCAAATCGACAAAATTGTAATGTGGTTTTCGTAAAGAATAAGTCGTTTGGTCTGCATATTTACCAGAAATTTCGGAATAAATCACCTCAAAACCACCTTCTTTCATCACACCCAAAATTGCACCGTCCTGTAATTGTCCGCCATAAACAGGGTCGGGATTTCCCTCATCGTCAATGCTCAAACGCAAAAGCAGTCCGTGTCCTGTTTCGCCTGCAAACTTTGGCGGTCTTCCTCGTCCGTCTTTAAAATGACAGCCTGCACACGACCGAGCATTGAAAATAGGTCCTAAGCCATCACGGGCAGTGGTCGAAGCAGGCGCAGCCACCCAATTTTGATTGAAAAAGGAATTTCCTACGAAAAATAATAATTCGTCATTTCCTGTCAAGTTTGCCACTTGATGCCCAAAAGCGTTTGGCGAATTATCAAAAATGGTGGCTTGTCCAGCGGATAATGCTTCGTTTTGTTCGGGTTTTAGTGGTTCGTAATTATCTGATTCACAGGATAATAAAATAAATCCCAGCCCCAAGATAGCAACTAATTTTTTTTGTAATGTGGTTTGCATTTGATTCGGGTTTAATATCAAAAGAGCAAAGACTTGCCAAATTTCCAAAAACTTGACAAGCCTGTTGTTCTGAAAGAAGTACAATTTCTTATTCGGGCAAGGCGGTATTAATTGTCAAGCCCAACGCCTTTCCTGCTTGGGCAAATTTATCACCTAAAACTTGTAATTCTTGAACTGCCGTCAGGACTGCCGGGCGAGTTGCATTATCAGAAATTGCAAAATCAAATGGGATTGCAGTCGCCTCAACCGCACCGACCGCCGTATTTAATTGCGCCAAAGTCTGCTCTGCCAATTCGCTATCCACCTGCGCTACTAGCTCATGAATTGACTTGCCGTTGGTTATCGAGCCGTAAGTTCCTGTATAAACATTTCGTACCCCATACGCATTTAACCGAGTATCTCTGTGCGTGTTATCACTAAAGCAAGAATGCTCGTCCTCTTGGTCTTTGTTGTCATAAGCCGTAAAAATTCGTTCTCCCGCCAATTCGGATTTTGCCAAAACTCCGATGCCTGTCAGCATTTGAGTAATGGCTTGGTCATTATCAAGAGCTAAAAAAGTTTCTCGATAATTTCCTGCTTTTGAAGCGTCCCATTCATCTTTGACCAAGAGCAAATGCTCCAATACTAATTCGGTAACGATTTTTAGATACGCTCGTCTTCGAGCTTGATTTCCTGCCGTAGTTCCGTCAATAAAATCGGTAACGGGTCGTTCGCCCGATGTTTTGGCAATAGGCGTAGCCAAATCTTGTCCCCAAAGCAAAAATTCAATGGCATGATACCCGATACTGATATTCTCTTCGCCCCCATTTTCATTCAAAGAAACCAATAATTCCTTCGTAATATTTGGGTAATTTTCTGTGTCATTGATGATGCCGCTATTTGGATTTCCGTCCGTGTAATCAATGTATGATTCATCTAAGGGCCAGGCATTTAACAAACCTTCGGGACCGTCTTGGTCATCAATCGGTCCACCTGCAAATCGGAAGGCTTCGGTTTGTCCGTAGGGTTCACGTGCGGCTAACCACGCCTTTTTGGCATTGTTCAAATTGGCTTCAGTTGGTTCATCTAATAACTGATTAACAGCCACTTGCATCTCAATCGCTTTGGCATACGAGTCGGCGTAATTGGCAAATACTAAGTTTGTGTATGTCTCTTTGACTTCTTGCTTGAGGGCATCACTTGCGCCCGAAGATGGTTTTTCATTGTTTTCGTTTTTATTACAAGAAACTAAAACGGTGGTAAATAGTACTGTAATAATGAATAATCGTAAAAATTTCATCGTACATATTATTTAGAATGATTTTAAATTATTTGAGGCAAAGGTAGTAATAAATTATTTTTATCAAGACTTATTCTAAATAAAATAAATTAGTAATGCGAATCATGTTTGTTTTGAAATCACTCCGCTACCAAAACGCTGTTGTTCCGAAAGTTCAAGTGAAAGTCAGTGGTACGGAGTATTGAAATCATGTAATTATTTGATAAACAATAAACTAAATTTAAATCATTTTTTCGTACGAAATATTCGACATACCCCACGCTTTTTCAACTTTTACGTTTATTTTTGTAGGTTTACGAACTTAGGCGATAAAAGCAATAAATCAATATGTTAAATCAAGAAAAGCCCGTTATCGGCATTACGATTGGCGATTATAATGGCATCGGACCCGAAATTATCATGAAAACCTTATTAGATAATCGGGTAAATAAATTTTGCACTCCTGTCATTTTTGGTTCGACCAAAATATTTGCCAAATACCGAAAGATGCTGGAGATGGAAACCTTCAATTACCAGTCCGTTGGTGCAAATACAGGCATTAATCCCAAAAAAATAAATATTGTTAATTGCTGGGAAGATAACTTAGAAATTCATGCGGGCAAAATCCACCAAGAGGCTGGCAGATGTGCCTTCTTAGCCCTTCAAAAATCAGTAGAATACCTCAAAAGTGGTGATATTCAGGCAGTTGTAACCGCACCCATTAGCAAAGAAAATATCCAAAGCCCTGATTTCCCGTATCCGGGACACACCGAATTTTATACCGACAATTTCTTAAAAAATGCAGATAGCCTCATGCTTTTGGTTTCGGAAGAGTTACGGGTCGGGACGGTAACCGGACATATTTCTGTTCAGGATATTCCCCTTGCCATTTCTGCGGAAAAAATTAGACAAAAAACAGTAATTTTGTTAAATACCCTGAAAAAAGACTTTGGCATTCAGCGTCCCAAAGTAGCAATTTTAGGACTTAATCCGCACGCTGGCGAAAATGGATTATTGGGCAAAGAAGAGCAAGAAATTATCGAACCCGTCATTATTGAACTGAAAAAGAAAGGTAATTTGGTGTTTGGTCCTTTTGCAGCGGATGGATTTTTTGGGACGGGAAGTTACCAGAAATACGATGCGGTTTTGGCGATGTATCACGACCAAGGCTTGATTCCGTTCAAAACATTGGCATTTAATACGGGCGTGAACTACACGGCTGGGCTTCCGATTATACGGACTTCGCCTGACCATGGCACCGCATACAACATCGCAGGGCGAAATAAAGCGGACGAAAGTTCGTTTCGGGCGGCATTATTTATGGCGTGTGATATTATCCAGCATCGGGAGGAAAATACGAAAAAATAATTTACGGCAATACGATATTTCGCGATGCGTTTTTATGAAAATAATCCGATACATTCTTCTGATAATCAAAAAGATATATGACTTATGAGTAAATTAATTGATATTGCTTCGGCGGAACTTGGCATCAAGGAAATAGAAGGAAATGCCCATAATCAGCGCATTTTGGATTATGCTCGTGAGGCGGGTTTTGATTGGGTCAATAGCGATGAAACGCCGTGGTGCAGCATTTTTCTGAATTGGGTAACGCAAAGAGCAGGTTATGAGCGCAGCCGAGATGCCCGTTCGGGGTCGTGGCGCACGGTAGGCGAATCCGTTACTGACCCCCAGCCGGGTGATGTGATTTTGTTTGGACAAAAAGGAAATATCGACAAAATATACCACGTAGGTATTTTTACGGGATTTTCGGAGGATGGACAGAAGGTTTTTTGTTTGGGAGGCAATCAGACCAATGCCGTTTCGATTTCTAAAATGTGGCGTTCGGAGGTGGCAGGCTATCGCCGCTTAGAACCTACTGATACTGTGATTGATACGACCAAAACGACTCCTGAAAACACCACGCCATCCGAAATTGAGCCTAAAAAAGAGGATAAAAAAATCAACCAAAAAAATAGTACTACGCCCTCGAATTTATATATTCATGCCATTAAATTACGATTGGGGGATGAAGGCGAAGAGGTTAGCCGATTACAAGAGGCGCTAAATCAGGCGGGTTATGCGTGTGGCGAAGTCGATGGCGTTTTTGGCGAAAATACAAAAAAAGCAGTTGTCTTGTTGCAACTCAAAGCGGGAATCCGAATGACAGGACAGACCAACCGCAAGACCCGAAACCACTTGGCGAGTTTGTTGAATATCGAAATAAAACCAGAACTATTCAAATCATTATTGGGCAAAAAAGTTTTGAAGCGTTTGTAAATTTTGGATGCTTTTTTATTAAAAATCTGAACAAAAGATACATCTTGTGTGAGGTAGAATCGCATGAATCAAAATTAAAATTTAAAAAAAAGTACATTTTTTGTCAGTACGAACGGTAACTTCTATCAAAAGTTCAAGCATTCATTAAAATCAGAACAGATGGAAAATGTGTATATTAAGGGGGAAACAGGAATTTATCTGACTCCTGATGTCAAGCTCAATGCCCAAACTGGGATTTGCGAAATCACGGGAGAATCCTATCTGGAAAATACAGGAGTATTTTATGCGCCTGTATTTGAGTGGATTAGGGAATATATTTCCCAAGAATCGCCTGCACCAGTGGTCTTTAATTTTCGTTTGACATATTTCAATACCAGTTCGTCCAAGGCAATTTTGGAGATATTATTGCTATTTAAAAAGATGCAGGAAGCAGGTGGCGAAGTAGAAATTAATTGGTATTATCCTGATGATGATTTTGATTTGTTAGCCGAAGCCGAAGACTTCATCGAGGATGCAGGCATCGAATTTAACCTGATTCCTTACAAATTGGATTATTAAATCTGATTCGGCTATTTTTTGAATAAAGCAAATGCTTGGGTGTTGATTATGAATCTGAAAAAATCGTTAGACTTATCTTCCGAGTTACATTGTGTGCTGACCGCAGATGGATACATGGCGCAATGCAACGCATTTTCTTGTCGTAGTTTGGGGTTTTCTGAATCCGAACTGATGCAAGTCCGATTTGTAGATTTGATAATTTTGGAGGATGTACCTGATTTTCAGAAACTTACTCAAAAAATTGTCCCCGAATTGATGCGTCCATTCAAGGCACGATTACGCAAGAAATCGGGCGAAATCATCCGACTCAACGGCAAAATACTCCAAGCTGAAACGGGCGAATTTTATCTCTCGGCAAGTATCTCCGTGATGAGCGATTCGCCACTGGCACGATTCAGACGCTTTTTTGATATGTCCTTGTTGGATATTGTCATTATTACGGACGAAAACCAACAATTAATTTATGCCAATCGAGGATTTGCCAAAACCTTAGGGTATCCGTGGAATGAAATCCAAAATAAGCCTTTATTGCAATTTGTTTATCCCAATGACCAAACGCTGATGCAAGAATTTTTGTATCGTTTGCAACAGAATGAAGGCGAAAACGGCGAAATTTCCGTGCGTTGCATCCATCGGCAGGGCGGCTATCGCTGGCTGTCGTGGAGCATGATTTTTAATCGCAAAAATTTATATGCCATCGCCAATAATATTACCAAAAAAAAGGAACAAGAAATTCAGATTCAACAACTTCTCGATACGACCATTAATCAAAATACCGAGCTTACGCGCTCCGAAGAAAATCTTAAAAAAACGCTTAAACAACTCGAAACTCGCAATTTTGAACTTGACCAATTCGTCTATAAAGTGTCGCATGATGTGCGTGCGCCTTTGAGTTCGATTTTAGGATTGATTAATCTGGCTAAATTAGATGACACCAACACCAGCACCATCTTTGAATATTTTGATATGATTGAGGCAAGCACCGTCAGACTTGATACATATATCAAATCATTATTGGATTTTTCCCGAAATGAACGCTCCGAAAAGGTCATCGAAAAAATTGATATTCCAAAAATCCTGGATGATATCTTCGATAATATGCAATTTATGACCAATTATGACCAAATCGAAAAAAAAATTACCGTGCTGGGCGATTCGGATTTTTATAACGAATATTTGCGGATGCGTATCGTCCTCAATAATTTGATGTCCAATGCAATCAAATATCAGGATGTGAACAAAAATTATCATTTTATCAAGATTTCCATTGATTTGAGAGATTCGCAACAAGTTTTAATCACTTTTGAGGATAACGGCATCGGTATTGCCGAAGAGGTGCGGGGCAGTATTTTTGATATGTTTTATCGTGGCACAGAACTCGCAGATGGCTCTGGCTTAGGACTTTATATCGTCAAACAAACCATCGAAAAACTGGCAGGCGAAATTGTGATAGAAAGCCATCCCAAAAAGGGAACGTGCGTTGCACTCCGAATCCCTAATCGCTCGCCCGAAAATGCAGTAGATAAAATTCACTAAATTTGCACATGAAATGGATATTTATACGCCATTTTTTACCGAATATTTCGTTTGATTAATCCATTTTTGAGATGAAAAATACGCTTTTACAACCGATTTTTTCGGCGTTATGCGCCCTAATTTTCTTGGCAGGATGCGAACAACCCGAAGAAACGCCACCGCCAGCACCCAAACCTGTGGCAAGTTTTGATTTCGATGCCCCAGACTCTACCAAACGTGCGGTGCAGTTTCGGAATACTTCCCAAAATGCCCAAAATTATTACTGGGATTTTGGCGATGGACAAGCCTCTACGCTTGATAATCCCAAACACGAATATCAGCAGGCAGGCACATATACCGTCAGACTCAATGCCATCGGCGAAGGCGGAACGGACAAAACTGCCAAAACGATTGCTATTTTTGCTTTTCCATACGCAGATTTTGCCTTTACTTCGGGCGGATGTGTCGCTTCCTGTGAGGTCTATTTTGAAAATCGGTCGATTAATGCACATACGTTTTTGTGGGATTTTGGCGATGGCAAACGCTCCCAAGACCACAATCCCACCCATTTATATACACGAGGCGGAGATTTTACCGTCAGATTAACCGCAACGGGCGAAACAGGAATTGCCAAATTTGAAAGAACCATTCATATTCAGGATAGCATTTTAGCTCCCGTTGCCGAGTTTACTATTCAGGGGGGCGGATGCGAAGCTCCTTGCGAGGTCGAATTTCGCAATAAATCAGAAAATGCAACCGATTTTTTGTGGGATTTTGGCAATGGAATACAATCACGGGTCGAAAATCCCAAATATACCTACACCGAAGCAGGCGTTTATACCATTCGGCTCCTTGCCAGAGGCGAAGGCGGAACAGACCAAATAGTCCGAACGCTCAATATTCGAGAAAAAAACTAATCAAAAATAACTTCCTGATAATCAATAATATATTCTCCAAAAATACCTGAAATTTTACATCTTGTCAGGCATTTTTGGAGAATAAATTTTTAGCAAATTTCATCAAATATTTCCAGCAAAAGTTCCCGATATTCGGGTTGTTTTTCGTTCAAAACCTTGAAATATTCCCCACTCGTCAGATGCGCCATGCCTTCCTTATCTACGCCATACAATTTGGCAATCAAAATATCATTTTCAATCTGGGTTTTGAGCCGTGATTTCTCATTTTTTGGTGGTTCGATTTTATCCATTTCAAACGCATCAGGCTTTGAAAACTGCATGGATTTAAAATCTGGATTATAAAACAAATTCAATTTTAACGAATTGATAATCAGTTTTTTATACACATCATTTGTCGCCAATTCTTCATCCGAAGGCTGAGGCATCGGCAAGCGCATCAAGTACGTTTTATTGACATGAATATCAATCAAAAATCGAATAATGTAATCTGAAATCAAACTGTTAAAAATTGATTGCACAAACAGCAAACGCTCGTATGAAAACGGTTCGATTTCGACTTTTCCATTTTTTAAAATATATTTTTTGGGAACAGAACCCTGTAACGTATTTCCATACGTATGATTTGGTGGAATTATTCCGCTAATAATACTTCGTTCATCCGTATTTCGAGCAATATCCCGAAAAACCAAACGATAAAATTCTGTATTTAGAACCGTTAATTTTTCCAGTTCGGATTCATCTTTGAGGTTCAAAAAATCCAAAACGGTTTGTCTTTTGGTCAATTTCTTTACCTGAATGTCATCATAAATATCATTAACCATCCGAGAAACTTCCGTTTTACGCAATTTTGCTTCCAAATCCGATTTTTTGACCCAATATTGAGGCAGTGCTACATTATTCTTAAATTGATGAATCATTTTGCCTTCATACAAAATCATATCGTCTTTTTGCTCTTGAAAAATATCTCGGTCGGATGTTAAATTTAATTCATTCCTAAAATCAATAAAATCAGGATTAATTTTCTCAAATTTTTGGTATGCACTTCGGATAAGTTCCAAATCTTTCTGGGCTTTTATCTCAAAAAGTGCCTGATAATCAGGCGATAACTCGGCAATCGCAGAAAATGGATACTGCAAAATTCCCGCCTTGCCGTCATAATAATCCGTTTTGTACAAAATCCGTGTATCAGTTTGCATAAAACGCACGGGAATCGTTTCGAGCCGTTTTTGATTCGGCTGAACGGGCGTAAGCATGAACATCGCAAACTTATAACTTCGATGAACTCTCGGAAAAATTCCTTTGCGATTCTCGAACTGATAAAAAAAGTGTAAATTGTATTTTTCCAAGATATGTTTTCGGATAGTTATCGAACTATCTTCATAAATCCAAGCCGAAGGCGTGATATACGTGAGGATGCCATCTTTAGTTAATAATTGCAAATTTCGCTCAATAAAAAATCGAAATAAATTTCCTTTCCCACCCTCATTGAGAGGATAATATTTTTTGCAATACTGATTTAAATTTGTACGAAATTGTTTTTTATTATCGTATTCTTTTTGAATGCCAGCATAATCCAAGATATTTTCGCGGGTTTCTTTCTTTTCAGATTGCTTCATGGTTCGGTACGAACTTCGCCACCCCGAAAAAAAATCTGCATCATTAAATTCCATTACATCCCAAGGCGGATTTCCGATAATCAAATCAAAGCCTGAATGTCCATTTTGGAACACTTCGGCAAAGGTAATTTCGTAATGAAAAAAGTTAAAAAGTTGGGCAATTTTTTGTATTTTATTGATTAACTCAATGTTTTGTTCTTCAAAAATGGCTTTTTCAAAATCAGAAAGTACCGTTCCGAGTTCGCCTAAGATTTGGTTTCGTTCATCTTTATTTTGATACATCAAGGGAACAAATTTTTCATAAGTTTGAAAGTGCATTACCAAGTTAAGACGCTGTAAATCAGGTTGTAAGTCTTGATAGATTTGTTTCGATTCCGCAATTTCTTCGGCAGTATTATCCTTGAGATTGGAAAGTTGTTCGAGTTTTTGGATTAATTTTTCAATGTTTTGTTTTAATTCGCCTGCCAACAACGGATTTTTTTCACCTAATTTTTGGATTAAATCCTTTTTTCGTGCGCCAATTAGGGCATTTCCCTGACACAAATGATGCTCAATAAAACTCAAAGGCGTACCCAAAACAAAAGTATCGAGCCACAAAGAAAGCCGAGTCAGTTCAATCGCAAAACCATTCAAATCTACGCCAAAAATGACTTTTTTGAGCAAAATCCGTTTCAAAACCGTCAGGTCATCCAAATGATATTCATCAGCATAAAAGATGTCTTCGATATTTTTTTCTATCGACATTTTTTCATGCTCAAAGAGTTGTTTTAATTTTGTGTCTTTTTCATCTTCGAGGCGTTCAAGTGCTTTTTTGGTTAAAACATTCAAAATTTCTACTAAAAAATGACCACTTCCGCAGGCATTATCCATAATTCGTAAATCCAAGATGCTTGCTTTGGTTTCCAGAATTTTGGAGATGGACTCTTCGGTCATAAAATCAGTCATATCTTTGGGCGTATAATAGGAAGCCGTTGATTTTCTGGTATTTGACTGATTCGAGAGGAAAATATCGCCCCGTTCATAGGTCAATTCTTTAAAAATTTTAACTTTTTTATTTTTCCTAAGTTGCTGATAATCAGGAATATCAAAATAGCCTTCTTTTTCGGTTTTGCCTTCCTGAAAAATCAAATAATACGTTTTTTCGATGGGCTGACGCAATTCAGTTTCTAATAATCCTTCGTAAATATTACCTAAGTGAGTTACGGACAAAGTTTTATAATCCCGAAAGCTATCCGAATTTTTATGATAAAGTAATTGACTTAGAATTTTTTGCAATTCCTCATCATTCAGAATCAACGGTTTTTTGAGCAAAGGAGCTTTCTCTTCGGCAAAAAGTCCGCCGTTGAGCAGGGGAATTTTGAGGTCTAAGTCCCCGTGATTCAGGTAATTAAATAATACTTTCAATTTACTCCAACCCACGTATTTGGGTTTGCCCTTAGCCATGTGCGGATGAGTTTCCAAATACATTAATATTTTCGTCAAAGAATGCTCTTGGTAGGTGTATTCTTCATCCAATAATACTTTTCCAAATTTACTTTCACAATACGCAATAAATAACATTCGGTAGGCAAAAATGACAGAATTGGCATAAATCTGACGTAAGGAATATTTGTCTTTATGGCGGTCAAAAAATCGTTGCCCAATTTTTTCGACCACTGATTCTGTGCCGTAAATGACTTCTTTCAAATCATTTTCGACTCCCATAATTGCCTCACGGTTCAACTGTGCAATATCTTTGGCAGTGGCTTCGGAATCATCTATCTGATTCATTTTCAGGAGGTTATTTTTGTAAAAAACGAAATAAAAAAACTCAAAGGCAATCGGATTATCATTTTTTATAATCCATTCCAAATCGACTTCGTAATAAATTTTGTCTTGGCGTTGTTCGGTAACGTCATAAAATCGCCAGTATTTTCCGTTGGTTAAAAATCCAAAATTGACTCGTAAATCACTTTGATAACGAAAAAGTTGAAAATGTGGATTATCTTTTGCAAGTACTTTTTTGGTGTCTAATGTCTTATTATAACTTTTGGATTCACAAATCGCCAGCATATTTTTGTTGCTTGCCCGATGATTTTGGTAGGCTTCACGCTGAATTTCGTCATTTTTGTACAATGCAAAATCCAACACATAATTTTTCCCGAAAATGATACGAGGAACTTCGTAAGTGAAGGCGTAGCCCAATTCTCGAAGTACGGGTTTGATAAATTCCTCTTCGAGTTGTGCTTCGGAAAGTAACTGAATATCAGTGTTTTGATAGAATTTTTTGATATTTTCAAATGCCTTTTGGCAGTCATTCTGGTGGCGTTTCTCGAAATACGGGCGCATTTCAAACTCCAGAAAATAAGCATTAAAATACGTATTATCAATAAATTCGTGGAATGGAGTTTCGGGCTTCATGCAGTGTGATTTTTTGGATAAATCAATTTTACAAAACTATCGCTAATTTAGCAATTTTTCAATATCAAATCTGCCGTAATTTTTGCCGAACTCAGACACAACGGAATGCCACCGCCCGGGTGGACACTTCCACCACAAAAGTATAAATTCTTGATTTTTTGTGAAAAGTTTGCATGACGCAGAAATGCCGCATATCGGTTATTGCTACTATTTCCATAAAGTGCGCCTTGCGAAGATGAGGTACGTAATTCGATTGTTCGAGGGTCAAGATAATTTTCCGTAACTATCAGATTTTCAATATTTTGATTTAGATTATTAGAAAGTTTTTGCAGAATATTTTGACGCGATTTTTGAATAATTTCCTCCCAATTTTGTCCCGAATTATTTGGTACATTTATCATCACAAACCAATTTTCTGAGTCTTTTGGGGCATCATTCGTACAAATTTTGGAACTAATATGTACATATATCGTTGGGTCGTTAAAAACCATTTTTTTCTGAAAAATATGCTCAAATTCTGCTCGATAATCTTGGCTAAAAAAAATATTATGTACGTCCAATTCATCAAATTTTTGCTTTACTCCCCAATAAAAAATGAGTGCAGAACTGGACTTGGGTTGTTTGAGAATTTTGTTTGGCGCAGGCTGGTTTGGTAATAAATTTCGGTAGGTATTTACGATGTCCGAATTGCTCACAATTTTATCAAAAATCAATTTTTGTTGCTTGATTTTCAAGCCAATAGCCGATTTATTTTGAATTAGAATTTCATCTACTTTTGTATTTAAAATGAATTTTACGCCCAGTTCTTGGGCTAATTTTTCGAGTGATTGCGGAATCGAAATCATGCCTTTTTCGGGAAAAAATGCACCCAAATTATACTCCAAATGCGGAATAATATTTAATGTGGCGGGTGTTTGGTACGGGTCTGAACCGTTGTAGGTGGCATAACGGTTAAATAATTGTACTATTTCGGGTGATTTGAATGTTTTTTGATTTGCCTGATTCATGGTACGAAATATATCTAACTTCCTGAAATTCAGGTATCCATGAAATGCTTTTGGATTGAGCCACGTTTCGGCTTGGTGCATGGAACGCCATAAAAACAAATCGGCTGTAATGTCAAATTTTTCTTTGCTTTTCTTTAAAAAGTCTAAAATTTGTTTTTGAGGTTCACCTGTTTTTTGTTCAATTTCTTGGGCAAATTTTTGAGGTTCAGCAAAAGCCGTAATTCGTAAACCATTTTCATAAAAATACTTTGTAATAATATCTAAACGGCGATATTTGAAATAATTTTCAATTTTTTTGCCTGTTAATTGGAATAAATCTTCGACCAAATTTGGCACTGTAAATAAGGAGGGACCCATATCGAAGCGAAAGCCATTCTCTTGGAATTGTGCTAATTTGCCGCCAATATTTTCGGTGGCTTCAAAAACCGTAACTTGATGTCCTGCATTTTGCAAACGAATGGCGGTGGCAATTCCTGCGATTCCTGCCCCAATGATTGCGGTTTTGGTCATAAAAAGTAAGGTTCAAATAAGAAGATTTGAGCTTATAAAACAAAAAAGGCTGTCGATATAACAGCCTTTTTATCAGAATGTTAGGTCTATTTTTTCATTTTCGCTTCAATCGAATGCTGTGTGTGTGGCACAGCACGCAAACGCTCCTTCGGAATCAATTTGCCCGTATCGACACAAATGCCATACGTACCATTTTTGACCCGAATTGCCGCTTTTTCCAACTGATTAATAAACTTTTGCGTTCGGGCTGCGAGTTGATTCAGATACTCTTTTTCAAAAGAATCTGCGCCATCTTCCAGAGAGCGAAGCCTACCCGCATCCGCCTCGCCAGATTCCCGAACGATAGACTTTTTCAGGTGATTCAGCTCGTTACGAGATTTCTCTAACTTGGCGTGAATTAAGTTTTCAAACTCTTGTAGCTCTTCAGCCGAATAACGGAGTTGGGGTTGCGCTGCTTTCATTAGATAAATGTTTTAATTTGATTTAGATATTTAACTGAATAACTGAACTTTGAATGACTACAAAAGCCCAGCGGTGTACGTTTCTGGTAGCTGTCTATTGAGCATAATTCCTAAACGCTTTCAGACATTTATTAACTTTATACGTTAAATTTTTGCAAAAAGTCATTTAAAAATTGCTAAAAAAGGTTATTATATTTCGTGTGCCAAAATCGTTTCATCAAACAAATTGATTTTGAACTCTTTAATATCTTTTGTGATGATGCGTTCCAATTCTGATTCGGCAAACCAACATACATCGGATTGTTGCAAAATTTGTTCAAAACGTATATTTTCAGATTTTTGTGAAAAATCACCTGCGTAATGTTTGGTAATTTTTTGAGTTTGGGCAACCGTTCGTTGCACAAATGGATGTTTTTCTGTACGCAATTTTTTCCGCACATCCCAAATTGAATCTTGATACATCAAATTAACGGGTAAAACTTCAAATTGTAAATCATCAGGTGTGCCATGCACATAAATAGGCATTGCCCGAAAATCAGCCGAAGCCGAAAGCTGAGCATAAATCATTTTTACTTCACTTTGATATAATAGGTTTTGTGCTTTGGTAAATCCGCCAAAAAATAATGCCACTACTTTGCGTGTATCTTTCTGTAAATCAGTAATTTGAGCATCTAATTGTTCCAAAATTTTCTGGAGCATGACACCATTTTTGCCTGTCCGAATGCGCTCTGCGATTGAATTTCGAACCAAAAACGTGAGCGTTTGGGTAGCATTGAGTCCAATCTCTGCCAGTTGTCGAAAGATAAATGAAGCCGAAGTCATGCCCGGAATTGTATTGGGGTCGTGAATCATAACTTCTTGATTTTCAAGCAGAAAGCCATCAATTCTGGCATATACATTAAATCCTAAGGCATCAAAAACTTGCTTGACTTGTCGTTGAATCTGTTGGATTTCGGCATCCGAAGCATTCATGACGATTTTCTCTTCGACAGCATGATTTTTATATTTTGCTTCATAATCGAAATCAGTTTCGCCTTCTTTGACCACTTCGGCTGGAATTAAAGCTATCGAATCGCCCGCATCATTCATAATGACCGAACAGGTAAACTCTCTGCCTGCAATAAATTCTTCGACCAAAATTTCATTTTCTCCGTGAATAGAAGTCAATGTAACTTTTTGGTCAGATATTTTAAAATGTTGATTTAATTTTTGATATAAATTTTCGGGATAATAAATTAATTCGTCTAAGTTTTCGCCCCAATATACAGGCATTCCAATTCCTTTGGTAACATCCAATACATCATTGATAAATTTGATTTTTTCAGACTTATCGTAATGAATCCATTGATTTTGAGTAATTTGTAAAATCGAAAAACAAGCATTTAAAGCCGCATAAAATGTATCAAAATTATTTTCTCGTACAATTTTTACGCCCAGCGAGGAACCTTGGTGCGGTGCTTTTAGTACCATAGGTACACCAATTTTGGCGTGTAAGTTTTCAAAAATTTGTCTTTGATTTTGAGTTTTCCAAGTTTGCCGAGTCAAGGAAGTATATTTTTTTCGCTGCTGATTGACCGCCTTAATAAGCTGATTTTGAGCTATTTTATCAATTCCGATAGCGGAAGCCATCACCCCCGACCCCGAATACGGAATTTTGTACCATTCCAATAAACCTTGTAAAGCACCATCTTCGCCATAAGGTCCGTGCATGGCGATAAATGCAAAATCCATCACTTTCCCGAAATCCGTAGGCAATAGTGGCGTGCCAATGTGCCGAATGTGTTGCATCAGTTCGGTATCCGAAAGTTGGGCTAAAGATTCGATATATGGTTCAAAATCAGAAGGTTGGCTGTATTTTTTGGCGGGATAAAATTGACGAATTGCGGTTTGGGTCAAGGCATCTTGATGGAGGATAATAAAGTTACCTAAGCTATCCACAAAAATCGGGATAGGCGTAAATAATTGCCTATCCAGACAGCGGTAAACCACTTGTCCGCTGTGAAATGATACCTCTCGTTCTGCCGAAAGACCACCGAAAAAAATGCCAATATTCATAATGATTGGGCGTTCGTGTCTATGTACGAAATTCTTTAAGTATGTAAAAAACTTACGTTATTTGTATAGTTTGTAGCACATTTGAGGTGCAAAAATGAGTCTTACATTCTGAATGCTCTGTAATTTTCTGCAAAAATAAGCAATTATTTATCAAATCAAAGGTACATCATTTTTTTTTGCATGAATTTATGGCAAACTCTTCGTGAAATTTCATCATTTGGTCGTCTTTTTGTCTATTTTTGATGGTTTGTAAAAAGAGGAATCCTCGTAAAGTAATACGGAATTGTTTGGGTAACGTATTGTTTTTCAGATAAATATTTTTATGTAAGAAAATACAGCAAATGGTATCAAATATAATTCCAGACTTGACTGGGGGCGGGGCGGAAATAAAAAATTTAACGTTTATAACACAAAAATAATCTTAAAAAAGTATAATTTTTATGCCAAAAGATACATCACAGAGATTGCTGCTTGTTGTTTTCTTGTGATGAAAAAATAGGAGCATCCCGAAATCCAAATAAAATGTAAAACCAGCTCAATTTTTAGTTTTTTGAAGGATGTTTTAGGAATTTTATACGTTAAAGTTCATAAATCAAACACGTTTTTCACTTAATAAAATAGATGACATCTTATGAAAAAATTAGTTTTGGTACTGACTTTATTGGTTTCGGGCGTTTCATTTGGACAAACGTATTACGTGATGAACGTACAGGGCAAAATCACGACATCTTCGGGGGAAGTCATCGCACGAGGCTCAAAAATTGATGCCTCGGCGCAGTTACTTTTCGGGGATGCTTCGGCAAAAGCCATCGTGCTGAACTCACAAAACGGACGGATGATTTTGGACGGAAACCAAGGAAAAGCCAGCAGAGGAGGCGAACTGATGGCATTTGTCAAGGATGCCTTATTGCCCATGAAAAGTAATTTGCGCCTAAGTACACGAGGCAATAAAGAAGAGAAAGAAATTGTAAATTTCAAAGATTACTTTGGCACAGAACAATATCTCATTATTGGCGATGATTTAGAAATGAATGTCGATGCCAGTAAGTTTCCTTTGGGTGAAGGAAAAATGATGGTGGCTTTCTATAATGTTGATGGACAGACAATTAAGAAAAAAATTAAATCGGATGGCAATAAACTTATTTTTGATAAACGTAAGATTTTTACGCACCAGGAACAGACCTATGACCCTGCTTTAGTGGAAGATTTTAAATTGTATTATTTTAATAAAGAAACGGGCGCATCTTCGGAAGAGGCAAATTTCAAACCTGTTTTTGTTCATGAAGACCAATTTAAGGAAGAGATGACCACCTTAATTACATTTCTGGCTGATACTCAAGGACTTAAAAGCGTAGAACTCGAAAGAGAATCGTATCATTATGTGCTGGATGTGTACGGAAAAATTAGCTATACTATTTTTGTGGATTGGGCGAAGAAAAACGCAGGCTTGAAATAAGCAAAATTTCAGCGTAAAATCAGGTTTTATTTTATTGTAAGATATTGATTATCAAACCCATCAAGTTTTAAAACTTGATGGGTTTTTGTGATTGCCATGAGTTATTGCACCGCTACGCAAGAAATTTCGATATGGACATCTTTGGGCAATCGGGCTACCTCCACGGTTTCACGGGCGGGGG
>CAZNYR010000027.1:0-8871 GCA_964577275.1 uncultured Cytophagales bacterium
TTGGCGTAATGAATCCGGGCGATGCTGGCTACGATTGGATTCAGCAAAATCCCGATTTGGGCATGACAGTCGGACAGCCCGAAATGCAAAAAAGCGACATCTTTTTTAATGCCGAAATGCCACTTTCGAGCAATGCCAAATTTTATGCGTTTGGGGGCTTGACCAATCGGCGAGGCAAAAGTTTTGCCCTGTTCCGTACTCCGTATTGGTTTCCCGAATCCATTTATGGAAATGAGGGTTTTCAGCCTACTTTTGAAACCGATATTTTGGATAAAACCCTAAGTTTTGGACTTCGAGGTATCAAAAATGACTGGAATTTTGATTTGAGTTCGTCTTATGGAAGCAATCAGATTCAATACAATATCGGAAATACATTGAATGCAGACATGGGGAATTTATCGCCCAGTGATTTTTATGCGGGTGGCTATCTGTTCCAACACACGGTGAATAATTTGGATATTACTCGAAGTTTTGGCAGAGTCAATGTGGCGTTTGGAGCTGAATTTCGAGTGGAAAATTTCGTGGCGATGGCTGGCGAACCCAATTCTTACGAATACATCGACCCCACAACAGGCGCACGACTGACGGGCGGAGCGCAATCCTTTCCCGGTATTCGCCCCTCCAACGAAGTGGATAAATACCGACACAACGTGGGTTTTTATGGCGAATTAGAAAGCGATGTAACGGACGATTTGTTAGTCGGCGGAGCGGTTCGATTTGAAAATTATAGCGATTTCGGAAATACGCTAAACTGGAAACTCAATGCTCGTCAGCAGTTGATGGATGATAAAATTAATATTCGGGCTTCGGTCAGTACGGGATTCCGTGCGCCATCCTTGCATCAGATTTATCTGTCTAATATTCAGACACTTGTATCTGGCGGCACGATTTCTGACCAAGGAACTTTTAATAATCAAAGCCCTATTTTGCGAACGTTTGAAGTGCCACGCCTCAAACAAGAAAAAGCCTTGAATATCGGGGCGGGTATCACATTCCAGCCTACCGACAAATTATTATTGACCGCAGATTATTACAGCATTCGGGTTGATGACCGCATCGTATTTACGGGTGCAATCAGCAACAGCGACCCCACCACCACCATCGGCGGAATTTTGGCGGAATACAATATTACGAGTTTCAAATTTTTTACCAATGCCATCAGCACACAAACCAACGGTTTTGACCTCGTAGCGACTTATAACGATTTGGAACTGGGAACAGGACGGATGAATATTTCGTTAGCCGCCAACCTGAACCGAACTGAAATTGTGGGCGATTTGCAAACGCCTCGATTGTTGGCAAGCGAAGGAAATGCTTTGTTTGACCGAAAAGAGCGTTCACGCATCGAATCGGCTCGACCGCAGGACAAAGTAATTTTTGGATTAAACTATAAAATCGGGCGATTTACAGCAGTTTTGAATAATACCCGATTTGGTGAAGTTACTTGGCGACACGCCACCGACCCAGACAAAGACCAAACCTTCAGCGCAAAAATCGTAACGGATTTGACCCTGAATTTTGATATAAATGATAAATTCCGTCTGGCATTTGGCGCAAATAATTTATTGGATATTTATCCTGATGAAATTGATGCCAAAGGCGACCCCGTTACCGATTTGGGTGGACGTTTCCGTTATCCTTGGGAAGTAAACCAGTTCGGATTTAACGGACGATATATGTTCGGCAAATTGACGATTAAATTATAACTCATTTCCGACATGGAATTATTTGAAAATCAATAATTTGCATCTTATCAAGTTCCACAATTTAAGGAATATAATTTTACGGAAATACCACACAAAAAAGCCCCGACTTCGTGGAAGTCGGGGCTTTTTTGTATCGCTAAATTGATTAAATTTCTTCGTTAAAGTTCATGTCCTTCCCAAAAGTTTCGGGCATACTGGCAGCCGACAAAATCGCCACACTAAAGACCAATGCTCCTACAATAATACTGGCGTGATAAAATCCGACCCAGTCTTTGACCCATGTAAAGAGCAAATGTACGCCCACAAACGAGCCTCGCACAAAGTTCGGCACGGTAGTTGTTACGGTGGCTCGAATATTCGTTCCGAATTGTTCGGCAGAAATCGTCAAGAGCATTAACCAAAATCCGCCTCCAAGTCCGAAAAAGAAAAAGAAGCTATAAAAAGAATGCAAATCCCAGCCTGCAATACTATGATAAACTGTCGAAACTGTCGCATCCAGACACAAGAAAATGACCATTACCTTAATACGACTTTTCATAAATTGAGAAACCGTACCACTAATCAGGTCGCCCAAAGCCGCTCCGCCATACGAAATCATGATGGCGTATCCCGCATCGACCTCCCCTTCGATGCCTAATATTTTCCCAAATTCGGGCGAAAGCACAATCAAAATACCAATCACATACCAAATCGGTATGCCCATCAAAATACAGCGTATATATTTGGAAACCAAATCCCTCCTCGTGATTAGGGCAATAAAGTTTCCTTTGCTGACTTCTTTTGACTTACTTTCTTGGAACATTTCGGATTCTCGGACGCTAATTCGTAACAATAAAAGTACCATGCCCAAGCCCCCACCGACATAATAGGCTGTGCGCCAGTCGAATAAATCTACGGTTGATTTGGCAGCCACTGCGCCCAATAGTCCCAAAGCCGCTACAATCATTGCGCCGTAACCTCGTTTTTCTTTGGGCATCACTTCGGTTACCAGCGTAATTCCTGCGCCTAATTCGCCTGCCAATCCAACGCCAGCAACGAATCGCCAGACGGCGTACCACTCGACACTCTCGACCATGCCATTAGCAATATTGGCAACAGAATACGTAAAAATAGAGCCAAATAATACCGAGAGTCGTCCTTTGCGGTCTCCCATGACTCCCCAAAGAATCCCACCCAAGAGCATCCCGACCATCTGCCAGTTGAGGAGGTCTGTGCCAATTTCGGTGATTTGTGTATCGGTCAAGCCCAAATCTTTTAGACTTTGTACCCGCACGACCCCGAATAAGACCAAATCAAATACATCCACAAAATTGCCGAGTGCCGCCACGATAACGGCAGGATTGAGTATCCGTGAATCAAATTTGTTGTTGAGTTCTGCCATGAAATTTTTTGGTTTTAGTCACCATCAATATTTTCGATGTCTTTATTAAATATAAAGTAGTTTGTGTTTCATTTTTTGTCCTCAAAATACACGCCAGTTAAGGTGTTTTGAATCATCTAAAATGAACTTGTTTGTTGTATTGAGTCGGTACAGTTCAGTTAGGAAGTATATAGTGTTTCGTTGAATTTTACATCAAGTATCTGATTTTCAAGTTATTATACCATATCAACACCAATACTAAATACTCCGTACTTTATGAGTTTTCACTCTTCAATTTGATTGATTTTTCGTATAAATTCAATAACTCTCGCGCCACATTGACGGCATGAAGTTCTCCGTTTTGGGCTTGTTTCTCCTTGATTTTCAGTTCATTCTTGATAATTGGATGCTCATAAAATCGTTTTTTTAATTCGGCTTGTATCGTTCGGTGCATTCGGTATTTATTTTGTGCTTGCCTTCGTAATTCAAAACGTCCGTTCGCTTGCGTTTTAGTCTTAAAATCCTGAATTATTTTAAAAATTTTTTCCAATCCCATATTTTCTTGTGCCGAACAGATGACCGCCTCCACCGATAACCCCGATTCGTTAGGCGGCAACCAATGCAATGCCTTTTGGTACATGGCGCGCGCCTGTCGTGCTTTCATCAAATTATCGCCATCGGCTTTATTGATGGCTAATAAATCGGCATTCTCAATAATACCTTTTTTGATGCCTTGCAATTCATCACCAGCTCCTGCCAACATCAATAACAAAAAAAAGTCGGTCATGTTTCGGACTTCGATTTCGGATTGTCCTACGCCGACCGTTTCTACGATAATTACCTCAAAACCAGTAGCTTCGCAAAGTAAAACACATTCGGAGGTCATTCGAGCGACTCCGCCCAATGCCTCGCCTGCGGGTGAAGGACGCACATACGCCAGCGGGTCGTTGGCTAAGGATTCCATACGAGTTTTATCGCCCATGATGCTTCCGCCTGTTTTTTGGCTGCTGGGGTCAATCGCCAAGACCGCTACCTTTAATCCTTTGGTTGTCAGCATCTTACCGAATGATTCGATAAATGTACTTTTGCCTACGCCCGGCACGCCTGTTATTCCAATCCGCACCGAATTTCCTGTATGAGGCAGTATATTTTCAAATACCTGATGTGCCAATAGTTGGTCAGCAGGATTTTTACTTTCCACTAAGGTAATGGCTCGGCTCAACATAAAACGATTCCCGTCCAAAATTCCTTTCGTATATTCTTCGGCATTTAAGCGTTGGCGCATAAAAAATCGTATTGTTTTTGCTTATCAACTTTATAAACAACCACATCATCCGCATCAATCTGATTGGATACCATTCTTTCTGATGAGATTGATAAGTAAATATTCAAAAAAAATTGCATATTTGACAAACCTTCACGAAACTAAATTCAGATTTTCGGTAAAATATCCGAATTTCGGGGTGTGCATAACCAAATAAGCCATGAAAAAAATTTTTAATTGGTCTAATTTCTTTGGGACATTAACCATTTTCTTGACCATCGGACTGCTTCAACAAATCACGATACGTTCCGAGTTTCTGGATGTCTTTGAAAAAGCCCTACACGATTATAACGTAACCGATTTGGTCTTTTCCAAATTACGAAACGAGGATATTGCCTTAGACACCAATATCGTCATTGTCAATACGGGCGGGCTTTCACAAGCCGACATTTCCGCACAAATTTATTTGATTCAGCAACATCAGCCCAAAGTCATTGCTGTCAATCATATTTTTGAGGAATCCGATGATTTCTTGGGCGATTCCCTGCTGGTTGCCGAATTATCCAAGGTCAAAAATTTGGTCATGCTTAGTGCCACCAAAGGAAAACCCAAAGAAACCGATAAAGGGCTAATTTGGGATACTTTATTAACCTCAAACCCAAAAAAATACGCAAATTTAGGTATTCGAGGGTGCGGGAGAACCCTTGAGGGTGGACAAAAACAATTTGATACGTGGCGCACCGTTTTTCCGACCCGACAAATTATCACAGGAAAAATCGAAAAATGTTTTGCAGCGCAGGTCGTACAACTTTATAATCCCAAAATTGCCCAACAATTTTATGCCCGAAACAACGAAGAGGAAAACATCCATTTTCGAGGAAATTTGGATAAATTTACCAAACTTGACCCCGATGATGTATTCGACCAAAATTTTGACCCCAGTTTCATCAAAAATAAAATTGTTCTCTTTGGGTATATGGGCAGAAGTTATCAATCCAACTATTGGAGTGGCGATAAATTTTATACTCCCATGAATTCCCAACAGGTTGGGCGGGGTGTGCCTGATACGTATAGCGTAATTGTGCAGGCAAATATTATTTCCATGATATTGAGCCAAGAATACATCAACGAAATGCACGGGTTTTTGAGCATTTTTATTGCCTTTCTGATTTGTTATCTTAATGTGGCGTGGTTTACCATAATTAGCGAAAGCCGAAACTACGGACTCTGGTATGACCTGATTACCAAGATTATACAACTCATCGAGGTCATTGTTTTTGTCTGGATTATTATTCAAGCATTCGCCACGTTTAACCTCAAATTGGATTTGACCATCGCCATTTTTGCCATCTTGGTATCGGGCGATATTATGGAAGTTTATTTGAGTTTGGTGGTCAATGCCGTCCGAGAAATCAAACTTCGGCTTCGGCTTCGGGGCGCATCGCCTACGGATGATTTGCCTTATTAAAATGATTTATTTTTCAAAAAAAGCCCTTGAATTTGTTGCAAAAATGAAAAAAAAACGCAATATTTGAAAGCTGAATATCCGATAACAATATTTGTAACTAAATCTTAGTGATTGCCTTGCGATTGAGTAAAATACCTGACCGAAAATGAAAACTTAAAACCCGTTATCGGTAGCAAGAAAATTCCTCGAATCTGATTCGGGGAATTTTTTTGTGTAATCGCCCCCCAATCCATTTAATATTTGCCCACCAATCAAAAAAAAGCGATATTTCCAACATTTATGCCACGCAGACACTGAACTTATGGCACAAATACGAAGTTATTTTGCCTTGCTGAACCTGATGCGATACCAGAAATTAAACCAATTTTATTTCATTTTATAAATCATAACTATCTGATTATCAAAATTATATTTAAAATTATGAGTTTTTTATACCACGTAAAAATAGGGTGCTTGATAGGCTGTTTTGTGGGGCTAATTAGTGCGCTGAACGCTCAATCCGATTTGGAGCGCAAAAATTCGTTTTTGTCAGGCAAACGCCTTTTGGAGCAAGGTTTGTACTCCAAATCACGCCAAAAATTAGAGCCTCTGAGCATCGGATATTCCGAAAATTCCTATAATTATTCAGCCACTTATCTATATGGATTGGCTTCCTTTCATTTGCGAGATTATTACCTGACCCAAATTGCGTGCGAAAATATCATTCGGACGTTCCCTTCCAAAAAACAAAATGATGAGGTCTATTATCTATGGGCGCAAGCCTATTTTGCCGAAGGAAAATACGATGAGGGCTACAAAACACTCGAAAAAATCCGCCGACCGCAACCCTTCGAATCCGAAATCAAGCGCATGAAAAAACAAAATTTTTTGAAAGAAAACACCGAAAAACTAAAAAAATTATCAAAATCTTACCCAGATGATGCCATCCTCAATGAAGTATTACTTTTCAAAATGGTGCGTTCCGCAGTCAATAAAAAAGACTGGGAAGTATTGGATAAACTATTAAAACGAAGTGGCAAATCAACTGAAATCAAAAAAGTAGAAGAGATTATTCCACCCAAACGCAAGGATAATTATACGATTGCCGTTGTCTTTCCTTTCAATTTAGATGACCAAAATAATTCGCCTTATGCCCGCAAGCCTCGTCCTGCACAATTTGCGTATGATTTGTTTTCAGGCTTAGAATTATCCCAAAAACGGCTTGATTATCTGAATATTAAGGTCGAAATCCAAGCCTTCGATACCAAAGATGATGCCGAAGAGATTGCCAAAATTTTAGCCTCGCCCAATTTCCAGAATGTCGATTTAATCATCGAGCCAAGTGCCACGAAATTCACACCAATTTTTGCCCAATATGCCCAAACACGAAATATTGGTTTAATCGATATTTTATCTTATCGCCCCGATTTGCAAGACAATCCGTATGTATTTTCGGTCATGCCCTCCTACGAAACGCAGGCAATCCAGACCCAACAATTTGTAAAAGATAGTTTTCCTGCCCAGCGTGCTTACATTTATTATGGCGAAGACCGCCGAGATTCTTTGATGGCAAACGCCTATAAAAGCATCATAGAGCGCAATAATGGCACAGTTGTCGTCTTTAAGCAACTTAAAAATCGGCGTAGCAGCTATCATGTTTTTGCACAAGAAATGCGCGGCGAACCGCGTGGCAAAGGCAAAAGCAAGGCGCATTTTTTTGTGTGCAGTTCTGACCAATCATTAGCCGTTAATTTGTTGAGTGCCATGCAGACGAGCAAAGTTTTTGCGCCCATTTTTACGATAGAAGATTGGTTGAGTTTTCCGACCCTAAGTATGGAGCAATATGACGAGGCTGGCATTTATTTTATCTTGCCTCAATACATTGATTATGAGGGACTTTATGTCGAAGATTTTAACCAAGCCTACTACGATAAAATGCAATTAATTCCCTCTCGTTATGCCTATATTGGCTATGAAACAGGGCATTTTTTCGGGACAATTCTGAAGCGATATGGCAGCAATTTTTATAATCGGATTCACAATAATTTGCCCGAAGAGGGCGTATTGATGCCTATGTTTGACTATCAAAATGGAAATGATAATCAATTTTTGCCAATTTGTCGAATTATTGACGGAAAATTACAACTTGTTAATTTACCCAAAAAAGAAAAAAACACGAATGAGATACCCGATGACAAAAAATAATCAGGAATAATGACGTAGGTTATTGTCTGGCTCATGCAAAATTTGCTACTTTGAGTTCAAAATAAATATATTTTGTCATCTGAAATCGTGTAGCTGTTTGATGACCATCAGATTCACAACAAACATCAGATACTTAACTAAACAATTTTAAACCTTAATCTATAAAAACCCCATGGCTGGAAAAGACGCTAAATTTGAGGAATTAGACCGTAAAAATGCCGAAGCCCTCTTGGGAGGCGGCGAAAAACGAATCGCTAAACAACACGAAAAAGGCAAGCTCACGGCACGAGAACGCCTTGACTTACTGCTTGATAAAGGTTCTTTTGAGGAAATCGGCAAGTTTGTAACGCATCGTTGCAAAGATTTTGGGCTGGACAAAGAGCATTATTTGGGCGATGGTGTCATAACGGGTTACGGCACGATTGAGGGTCGCTTGGTATATGTTTTTTCGCAAGATTTTACCGTTTTTGGTGGCTCATTATCAGAAACTTACGCCGAAAAGATTTGTAAAATCATGGATTTAGCCATGCGAAACGGTGCGCCTTTGATTGGGTTAAATGATTCGGGTGGCGCACGGATTCAGGAAGGCGTGGTTTCCTTAGGCGGTTATGCCGATATTTTCTATAAAAATGTGCAGGCTTCGGGCGTAATCCCTCAAATATCCGCCATTATGTGCGGGGGGAGCGGTGTATTCGCCCGCCATGACCGATTTTATTATGATGGTCGAAAATACTTCGTATATGTTTGTAACAGGTCCCAACGTGGTCAAAACCGTTACGCATGAGGAAGTTACGGCTGAAGAATTAGGCGGCGCAATTACCCACGCCACGAAAAGCGGAAATACACATTTTACGTGTGTCAATGAAGCCGATTGTATCCTCAGAATCAG